>NZ_JBHJRC010000068.1:0-31265 GCF_042261735.1 Kitasatospora sp. NPDC056327
GGTCCGGTGCCGTCCGCCCCGGGCTCGCCGGTGGTCGGGAAAGGGACCCGGGAGGGCCGCCCCGAAGGCGGCGGGCCGCCCCGGTCCCCCCGCCCCCGGGGCTACTCGACCTCGGCGACGGCCTCGGCGAACTGCGCCTTGTAGAGCCGGGCGTAGGCCCCGTCGGCGGCGATCAGCTCGTCGTGCCCGCCCTGCTCGACGATGGAGCCGCTCTCCATGACGAGGATGACGTCGGCGTCCCGGATGGTGGAGAGCCGGTGGGCGATGACGAAGCTGGTGCGGCCGGTCCGCAGCCTGGCCATGGCCCGCTGGATGAGCACCTCGGTGCGGGTGTCGACGGAGCTGGTGGCCTCGTCGAGGACCAGGATCGACGGCTGGGCGAGGAACGCGCGGGCGATGGTGATGAGCTGCTTCTCGCCGGCGCTGACGCCGGTGCCGTCGTCGTCGATGACGGTGTCGTAGCCGTCGGGGAGGGTGCGCACGAAACGGTCGACGTGGGCGGCGCGGGCGGCCTCGACGACCTGGTCGCGGGTGGCGCCCTCGGCGCCGTAGGCGATGTTGTCGGCGATGGTGCCGCCGAACAGCCAGGTGTCCTGGAGGACCATGCCGATGCCGGAGCGCAGTTCCTCGCGGGACATCGCGGCGATGTCGGTGCCGTCGAGCGTGATCCGCCCGGAGCTGACCTCGTAGAACCGCATCAGCAGGTTGACCATGGTGGTCTTGCCGGCGCCGGTGGGGCCGACGATGGCGACGGTCTGGCCGGGCTCGACCTTGAGCGAGAGGTCCTCGATGAGCGGCTTGTCGGGGTCGTAGCGGAAGGCGACGTCCTGGAAGACGACCCGGCCGCGCAGGGTGTCGGGACGCTCCGGCATGGCCGGTTCGGGGGTCTGCTCGGGCGCGTCGAGGAGTTCGAAGACCCGCTCGGCGGAGGCGACGCCGGACTGCACCAGGTTGGCCATGCTGGCGACCTGGGTGAGCGGCTGGCTGAACTGCCGGGAGTACTGGATGAACGCCTGGACGTCGCCGATGGACAGTGCGCCGCCGGCGACCCGCAGGCCGCCGACGACGGCGATCAGCACGTACTGGAGGTTGCCGATGAGCAGCATCGCGGGCTGGATGATGCCGGAGATGAACTGGGCCTTGAAGCCGGCGGCGTAGAGCGCCTCGTTGTGCTCGCGGAAGGTCTCGGCGGACTCCCGCTGGCGGCCGAAGACCTTGACCAGGGCGTGGCCGGTGTACATCTCCTCGATGTGCGCGTTGAGCTGACCGGTCGACTTCCACTGCTGGACGAACTGGGGCTGGGCGCGCTTGCCGACCCGGGTGGCGACCATGACGGAGAGCGGGACGGCGATCAGCGCGATGAGGGCGAGCAGCCAGGAGATCCAGAACATCATGGCGAGCACGCCGACCACGGTGAGCAGCGAGTTGACCACCTGTCCCATGGTCTGCTGCATGGTCTGGCTGATGTTGTCGATGTCGTTGGTGACCCGGCTGAGGACCTCGCCGCGGGGCTGCTTGTCGAAGTAGCTGAGCGGCAGGCGGGCGAGCTTGGCCTCGGTGTCCTGGCGCAGCCGGTAGCCGGCGCGCTGGATGGCGCGGGCGGCGAGGCGGCCCTGGACGACGCCGAAGGCGGCGGAGGCGACGTAGACGGCGAGGACCCAGAGCAGCACGTTGCCGATGGCGCCGAAGTCCATGCCCCGGCCGGGGGTGAAGTCGACGGAGGAGAGCAGGTTGGCGACGTCGCCCTCGCCGCCGGTGCGCAGGCCGTCGACGATCTGCTGCTTGGAGGTGTCGGCGGGGAAGCGGGCGCTGACGACGCCGGCGAAGATCAGGTCGGTCGCGTGGCCGAGGATCTTGGGGCCGACGATGGCGGCGCCGATGCTGAGGGTGCCGAGGGCGAGGACGCCGGCGATGAGGGCGCGTTCGGGGCGCAGCAGTTTGAGCAGGCGCTTGCCGGAGTTCTTGAAGTCCATGGACTTCTCGGCGCCCTGGCCGCCCATGAAGCGGCCGGGGCCGGCGGGGCCGCGGCGGGCGGCGGCGGCCTGGGAGTCGCCGCCCGGGGGGCGTCCGCCGCCGGTGCCGGCGGAGCCCGGGGCGCCGCCGGCCGTCTTGTCGGGGCGGGGCGCGGGCTTGTCGGGGCTGGTCACGCCGCCTCCTGCTCGGTGAGCTGGGAGAGCACGATCTCCCGGTACGTCGGGTTGCCGGCCATGAGTTCGCCGTGGGTGCCGGTGCCGACCACGGCGCCCTCGTCGAGGACGATGATCCGGTCGGCGTCGCGGATGGTGGAGACCCGCTGGGCGACGATCACGACGGTGGCCTCGGAGGTCTCGCGGGCCAGCGCTTTGCGCAGCCGGGCGTCGGTGGCGTAGTCGAGCGCCGAGAAGGAGTCGTCGAACAGGTAGATGTCGGGCCGGCGGACCAAGGCGCGGGCGATGGCCAGGCGCTGGCGCTGGCCGCCGGAGACGTTGCTGCCGCCCTGGGCGATGGGCGCGTCGAGGCCTTCGGGGAGCCGTTCGACGAACTCCTTGGCCTGGGCGGTCTCCAGGGCGTGCCAGAGTTCCTCGTCGGTGGCGTCGGGCCGTCCGTAGCGGAGGTTGCTGGCGACGGTGCCGGAGAACAGGTAGGGCTTCTGCGGGACGAGGCCGACGCTCTCGGAGACGGTCGCGGGGGCGAGTCGGCGGACGTCGACGCCGCCGAGCAGGACCTGTCCGGAGGTGGCGTCGAAGAGCCGGGGGACGAGGCCGAGCAGGGTGGACTTGCCGCTGCCGGTGGAGCCGATGACGGCGGTGGTCTCGCCGGGGCGGGCGGTGATGTCGATGCCGCGCAGCACGGAGGCCTCGGCGCCGGGGTAGCGGAAGTCGACCTCGCGCAGTTCGAGGTGGCCGCGGCGCAGCACCTCGGTGACCGGGTCGGTGGGCGGCACGACGCTGGACTCGGTGCCGAGCACCTCCTGGATGCGTTCGGCGCAGACCTCGGCGCGCGGCACCATCATGAACATGAAGGTGGCCATCATGACGCTCATGAGGATCTGGAGCAGGTAGGAGAGGAAGGCGGTCAGCCCGCCGATCTCCATGTCGCCGCTGTCGATCCGGTGGGCGCCGAACCACAGGACGGCGACGCTGGAGACGTTGACGACGAGCATGACGGCGGGGAACAGGTAGGCCATGAGTTTGCCGACCTGGAGGGAGACTCCGGTGAGGTCCTCGTTGGCGCCGGCGAACCGGTTCTGCTCGTGGTCGTCCTTGACGAAGGCGCGGATGACCCGGATGCCGGTGATCTGCTCGCGCAGCACCCGGTTGACGGTGTCGATCTTCTCCTGCATGCCGCGGAAGAGGGGGCGCAGCCGGCGGACCAGGACGACGACCACGGCGCCGAGGGCGGGTACGACGGCCAGCAGCAGCGCGGAGAGCGGCACGTCCTGGTTGAGGGCCATGACGATGCCGCCGACGCACATGATCGGGGCGGAGACCATCATGGTGAAGGACATCAGGACCAGCATCTGGACCTGCTGGACGTCGTTGGTGGTGCGGGTGATCAGCGAGGGCGCGCCGAACTGGCCCATCTCGCGGGCGGAGAAGCCCTGGACGCGGTCGAACACGGCGGCCCGCAGGTCGCGGCCGGCGGCCATGGCGGTGCGCGCCCCGTAGTAGACGGCGCAGATGGAGCAGAGGGTCTGGAGGAGCGTGACACCGATCATCACGGCGCCCACCCGCAGGATGTAGCCGGTGTCCCCCTTGACCACGCCGTCGTCGATGATGTCGGCGTTGAGCGCGGGCAGGTAGAGCAGCCCGAGGGTGGAAACCAGCTGGAGGAGCACCAGCACGGTGATCGGTCGGTGGTAGGGGCGCAGGTACGCCCTGAGCAGTCTGATCAGCACTGGCTCACTCTTGTCGTCGGCGGCGGCTTTGGCATCCCGATTCTCGTGCTTCGGGGCGGCTGTTCAGGAGATTCCGGGCAAGCGAGCCGGATCTTTGTCCAGTCCTTTGCCGAACGTTCCGGTGGGCGTCGTGGTGCCGGGCACCGGGCGGTCGGGAGAGTGCCGACCCGGCCCGCCCTCTTACGGAATGACCGGTTTCCCCCTAGGCTGCTGGCAGCCCTCGTTGTTACTCGCCGGTACCGTTCCGGTTGTCCACGGGGCCGGCGGCCGCCCCCACGGACGCCGCATCTTCCAGACGGCCACCCGCTTCCGGAGGTCCTCGTTGAGTTCCGCGCAGTCCCTGATCGACTCCGGCCGCACCGACATCGTCGCCGGGCGCCCCGCCTCCGTCGCCCACCTGTTCCAGGAGCGGGTCGCGCTGACCCCGGCCGGTGAGGCCTACCGCTTCCCGGTCCCGGTGGACGAGCACGCGGCGGACAGCACCCCCGGTGCCGAGCAGTGGCGGTCGCTGACCTGGGCGCAGACCGCGGTCCGGGTGCACGCCGTGGCCGCCGGGCTGCTGTCGCTGGGCATCGAGGCCGAGGACCGGGTGGCGCTGGCCGCCTCCACCCGGCTGGAGTGGATCCTCGCGGACCTCGGCAACATGTGCGCGGGCGCGGCCACCACGGCCGTCTACCCGAGCACCAACGCCGACGAGACCGCGTTCATCCTCTCGGACTCCGGCTCCCGGGCCCTGTTCGCCGAGAACACCGCCCAGTTGGACAAGGTGGTCGCCGAACTGGACCGGCTGCCCGGACTGGAGACGGTGATCCTGTTCGACGCGCCGGACGGGCCGCCCGACGCGGGCCGGCTGCGCGTGCTCACCTTCGCCGAGCTGGAGGGGCTGGGCGCCGAGTACCTGGCCGCGCACCCGGACGCGGTGGACGAGGCGGTCGCCGCCCTCGACAAGGAGCAGCTGGCGACCCTGATCTACACCTCCGGCACCACCGGCCGCCCCAAGGGCGTGCGGCTGGTGCACGACTGCTGGGCGTACGAGGGGCGGGCCCAGGAGGCGAGCGGGCTGCTGGGCGCCGACGACGTGCAGTTCATGTGGCTGCCGCTGTCCCACGTGTTCGGCAAGACGCTGATCTCGGGGCAGATCGCCACCGGGCACGTGATGGCGGTGGACGGCCGGGTGGACCGGATCATCCACAACCTGCCGGTGATCCGGCCGACCATCATGGCCTCGGCACCGCGGATCTTCGAGAAGGTCTACAACGGCATCGCCGGCAAGGCCCGGGCGGCGGGCGGCGCCAGGTACCGGATCTTCCTGTGGGCGGCGCGCACCGCCCGGGAGTACGCCCGGACGGCCCAGGAGAGCCGGGTGCGTACCGGGGTGGAGAGCGTCCCGGCGCTCCTGCGGCTGCGGCACGCGCTCGCCGACCGGCTGGTGTACGCGAAGATCCGGGCCGCGTTCGGCGGGCGGCTGAACGGGGCGGTGTCCGGCAGCGCCGCGCTGGCGCCGGAGATCGGCTACTTCTTCGTCGGCGCCGGGGTGCCGATCCTGGAGGGCTACGGCCTCTCCGAGACCAGCGCCGGCTCCTGCGTCAACCGGGCCGAGGACGTCCGGGTCGGCACGGTGGGCCGCCCGCTGCCCGGCACCGAGGTCCGGATCGCCGACGACGGCGAGATCCTGCTGCGCGGCCCGGGCGTCATGCGCGGCTACCACAACCTGCCGGAGAAGACCGCCGAGGTGCTGGAGGCGGACGGCTGGTTCCACACCGAGGACATCGGCGAGCTGTCCCCGGACGGCTTCCTGCGGATCACCGACCGCAAGAAGGACCTGTTCAAGACCTCCGGCGGCAAGTACGTCGCGCCGAGCGAGGTCGAGGGCCGGTTCAAGGCGGCCTGCCCGTTCGTCAGCAACATCCTGGTGATCGGCAGCGGCCGCAACTACTGCACCGCGCTGATCGGCCTGGACGAGTCGGTGATCATGCCGTGGGCCGCCGGGCACGGCCTGGCCGGCAGGTCCTACGCCGAGGTGGTCGCCGACCCGGCGACCCGCGAGCTGATCGAGGGCTTCGTGACCCGGCTCAACGGCAAGCTGCAGCGCTGGCAGACGATCAAGAGGTTCCACCTGCTGCCGCGCGACCTCGACGTCGAGCACGGCGAGCTCACCCCGAGCCTGAAGATCAAGCGCCCGGTGGTGGAGCGGACCTACGCGGACGCGGTCACCGCGATGTACGCGGGCGCCAACGAGGCCTGATCCCGGCCGCGGCCGGTGCCCGGAGCGCACGGTCCGTACGGCCCGGAAGGATCACCCGGGCCGTACGGGACAATGGGGTCATGCCCTCCGCACTCCCCGACGGCGAACCGGTGCCGTCCGACGGTTCCCTGCCCGCGCACGCCCTCGACGGGCTGGGCTCGCGGCCGTTCGGCTTCTACCTGCACGTCCCGTACTGCGCCAGCCGTTGCGGCTACTGCGACTTCAACACCTACACCGCCACGGAGCTGCGCTCCTCCGGCACCGTCGCCTCCCAGGAGACGTACGCGGACAACGTGGTCGCCGAGGTCCGGCTGGCCCGCCGGGTCCTCGGCGGGGACGCCGGGCCGGTGCGCACCGTCTTCCTGGGCGGTGGCACCCCGACCCTGCTGCCGGCCCGCGACCTGGTGCGGATGCTCGCCGCGATCCGCGAGGAGTTCGGCCTCGCCGAGGGGGCCGAGGTCACCACCGAGGCCAACCCGGAGTCCGTCGACCCGGCGTACCTGGCCGAGCTGCGCGAGGGCGGCTACAACCGGATCTCCTTCGGCATGCAGTCCGCGCGCCCGCACGTGCTGAAGCTGCTCGACCGCCACCACACCCCCGGCCGCCCCGAGGCCTGTGTCGACGAGGCCCGCGCGGCCGGCTTCGAGCACGTCAACCTCGACCTCATCTACGGCACCCCCGGCGAGTCCGACGACGACTGGCGGGCCTCCTTGGACGCCGCGATCGGCGCCGGGCCCGACCACGTCTCCGCCTACTCGCTGATCGTCGAGGAGGGCACCCGGCTGGCCGCCCGGGTCGGGCGCGGCGAGCTGCCGATGATCGACGACGACGTGCACGCCGACCGCTACCTGATCGCCGAGGAGGCGCTGAGCGCCGCGGGCTACTCCTGGTACGAGGTCTCCAACTGGTCCACCACCCCCGAGGGCCGCTGCCGTCACAACGAGCTGTACTGGACCGGCGGCGACTGGTGGGGGGCCGGCCCCGGCGCGCACAGCCACGTCGGCGGCGTCCGCTGGTGGAACGCCAAGCACCCCGCCGCCTACGCCCGCGCCCTCGCCGAGGGACGCACCCCGGCCCAGGGCCGCGAGCGCCTCACCGGCGAGGACCGCCGGGTCGAGCGGATCCTCCTCGAACTGCGCCTCGCCGAGGGGATCCCCCTGGACCTCCTCACCACCGCCGGCCGCGGGGCCGCCGACCGCGCCCTCGCCGACGGCCTCCTCGCCCCCGTCCCCTACGAACGGGGCCGCGCCGCCCTCACCCTTCAGGGCCGCCTGCTGGCCGACGCGGTGGTGCGTGACCTGGTGGACTGAGCGTCGTGACGGTGGCGTCAGCCGTCGGAGGGAGCGCGCACATGACCGCCATCGCTGACCGGTTGACGGGGATCCTGCTCGGGGTCGTCCTGGACACCGCGGAGTTCCGGACCTACTCCTGGTCCGGCAGGGTGACGAAGTCGATCAGCTCCTCGACGCGGCCCAGCAGTTCGGGCTCCAGGTCCCGGTAGGAGTCCACCTTCGACAGGATGCGCTTCCAGGCGGCGGGGGTGTCCTCGGGCCAGCCGAGGCGGCGGCAGGTGCCCAGTTTGAAGTCCTCGCCGCGGGGGACGGCCGGCCAGGCGGGGATGCCGGCCGAGGCGGGCTTCACGGCCTGCCAGACGTCGATGAAGGGGTGGCCGACGACCAGCACGTGCGGGCCGGTGACCCGGGCGGCGATGCGGTGCTCCTTGGTGCCGGGCAGCAGGTGGTCGACCAGCACGCCGAGGCGCCGGCCCGGGCCGGGGGCGAACCCGGCGACGATCGCGGGCAGGTCGTCGACGCCCTCCAGGTACTCGACGACCACGCCCTCGATCCGCAGGTCGTCGCCCCAGACCCGCTCCACCAGCTCGGCGTCGTGCCGGCCCTCGACGTAGATCCGCGACTCCCGGGCCACCCGGGCGCGGGTGCCAGGCACCGCGACCGAGCCGGAGGCGGTGCGGCCGGGCGTGCGCGAGGGGGCCGGCGCCGCGGGCCGCACCAGGGTGACGGTCCGGCCCTCCAGCAGGAAGCCGCGCGGGACGAGCGGGAAGACCCGGTGCTTGCCGAAGCGGTCCTCCAGGGTGACGGTGAACCCCTCGGCGGTCTTCTCGCAGCGCACCACCGCGCCGCAGAAGCCGCTCGCCGCCTCCTCCACCACCAGGTCCCGCTCGGCGGGCACCTCGGGGGCCGGGGCCTGCTTCTTCCACGGCGGGGTCAGGTCGGGTCCGTACTGGCGGCTGCGCATTCCACGGAGTCTACGAGGCCCGGGAGTCCACGGGCCGTCAGCCGGTGGGCGGCGGGTCCACCACCGGATCCGGGCGGGAGGACGGACCCGCCCGCCCTCACAGGCCCGGCGCGCCCCAGACCGGGAACCAGCGGCCGAGGTCCTTCTCCAGCCGCAGGTCGTCGCCGAGCAGCGCGCCGACCTCCAGCTCCAGCGGGCTGTCGCGCTTCTCCCCGCCGCCCGGCACCGGTGCGAACGGGTAGAAGGTGCCGCGCTTGTACAGGTAGACCAGGGCCAGCGGCCGGCGTCCGTCGGCGTCGCGGAAGCCGATCAGTGAGCAGAGCAGCTGAGGGCCGAAGCCGTGCGCCTCCAGCTCGCTGTTGACCGCGTGCAGGTCGTTGACCAGCTCCGGCAGCTCCCCGGGCGCGTGCCGGGCGAGCAGCCAGGAGTAGCCGTAGGAGTCCCGGGACGCCTCGACGGGGACGCCGCCGCGCGCGGTGTCGGCGTCGAGCAGCGCCCGGACCTGCCGCTCCACCTCGTCGAAGGCCCCGCCCTCCACCGAGGCGAAGCAGACCGAGCCCAGACCGGTGGGCCGCAGGCCCGCTCCGGCCTCCAGGGTGAGCGCGGCGGACGGCACGCCGAACAGCTGGTCGAGGTCGGGCCTGACGGGTTTGCTGCGGCCGAACAGCGCGTCCAGGATTCCCACGGTGGTCCTTTCGGGCAGTCTTCGACGGCCGGCGGGGGCCGGTCAGCGGCCGAGCCGGGCGGAGATCTCGGCGAGCTGGGCGAGGCGCCGCTCCAGCGACGGGTGGGTGGAGAACAGCGCGCCGGCGGCCTCCCGGGCGCTCAGCGCGGGCGCGAAGTAGAAGGCGTTGTAGGCCTGCGCCTGGCGCAGGTCCCGGGTCGGGATGGCCGCGATCTGCCCGGTCACCTTGGTGAGCGCGGAGGCGAGCGCGCTGGGCCGGCCGGTGAGCTGCGCGGCGGCCCGGTCGGCGGCCAGCTCCCGGTAGCGGGAGAGCAGCCGGGTCAGCAGGAAGCTGATCGCGTAGACCACGATCGACACCAGCGGGACGACCAGCGCGGCGATCGCGGCGTTGGAGTCGTTGCTGTTGCGCCCGCCGCCCAGGAAGCCGCCGTACATGGCGATCCTGGTCATCGCGCCGGCCAGCACGCCGAGGAAGCCGGCCACCGTCATCACGGCGACGTCCCGGTGGGCGACGTGCGACAGCTCGTGCGCGAGCACGCCCTCCAGCTCCTCCGGTTCCAGCCGGCGCAGCAGGCCGGTGGTGACGCAGACCACCGCGTTGGCGGGGTTGCGGCCGGTCGCGAAGGCGTTGGGCATGTCGTTGTCGGCGACCGCGACCCGGGGTTTGGGCATGTCGGCGAGGGCGCAGAGCCGGTCGACGGTGCCGTGCAGCTGCGGATACTGCTCCGGGGTGACCCGGCGGGCGCCCATCGCCCGCTCGGTGATCCGGTCGCTGAACCAGAACTGGGCGACGAACAGGCCGCCGGAGATCAGGACCACGATCGGCCAGGCGCCGCGCAGCAGCACGATCAGCAGTCCGGTGAATCCGACGTAGAGCAGCCCGATCAGGAACATCGTCCCCACCATCCGGCCGGTCAGGCCGCGGTCGGGGGCGAAGCGGGTGTGCGGGCCCGGGTTCGACATCGCTGGTCCTCCGTTCGCCGTCCGCTTCCGATGCTGCCACCAGGGCGGGCCCCCGGCATCACCCGCGCGCCGCGAACTGCGGGCAGGATCACTCCGGCCGGGCCGTTCCTGCGGTCGGACCCGGGCCTTACACTGGCAGGTACGGTTCTGGCACTCGGGCGGTCGGAGTGCCAGGGGCGCGGTCCTCCGGGGCCGGTCGGACAGCTCGGACACAGCTCGAATGCGGACACATGCCACAACGGCGTGTCACAACGGACAACGCGTGGAGACGGAGGTGCGTGCCCATGGCCGGTGAGGTTCGCCAGCTCGACGACCGCAAACTCGCGGTGCTGCGCGCGATCGTCCAGGACTACGTGGGGACGGAGGAGCCGGTCGGCTCCAAGGCCCTGGTGGAGCGGCACAACCTCGGGGTCTCCCCGGCCACCGTCCGCAACGACATGGCGGCGCTGGAGGAGGAGGGCTACATCCACCAGCCGCACACCAGCGCCGGGCGGATCCCCACCGACAAGGGCTACCGGCTGTTCGTCGACAAGCTGGCCGAGGTCAAGCCGATGAGCGCGCCCGAGCGGCGCGCGATCCGGCACTTCCTGGACGGCGCGGTGGACCTCGACGACGTGGTCGCCCGCACGGTGCGGCTGCTCGCCCAGCTGACCCGCCAGGTCGCGGTGGTGCAGTACCCCTCGCTGAGCCGCTCCACGGTGCGGCACATCGAGCTGGTCGCACTGGCTCCGGCGAAGGTGATGCTGGTGCTGATCACCAACACCGGCCGGGTCGAGCAGCGGCTGGTGGACTGCCCCGGCGCGGTCGGCGAGACGCTGCTGGCCGACCTTCGGGCCCGGATCAACGCGCGGGCGGCCGGCCAGCGGCTCCCGGACGTCCCGGGGCTGCTGGAGGAGCTGCCCGCGCTGTTCGAGGCGGGCGACCGGCCGACGGTGACCACGCTGCTGGCGACGCTCTTCGAGACGCTCGCCGAGCAGAGCGAGGAACGGATCATGCTGGCCGGCACGGCCAACCTGACCCGTTTCGGCCACGACTTCCCGCTGACCATCCAGCCGGTGCTGGAGGCGCTGGAGGAGCAGGTCATCCTGCTCCGCCTCCTGGGTGAGACCGCGGACGCCGGGGTGACGGTCCGGATCGGCCGCGAGAACGCCTACGAGGGGCTCAATTCCACCTCGGTCGTCTCGGTCGGTTACGGTTCGGGCGACGAGAGCGTGGCCAAACTGGGAGTGATCGGTCCGACCCGGATGGACTATCCGGGCACAATGGGGGCGGTGCGAGCGGTGGCACGGTACGTGGGCCAGATCCTGGCCGAGTCGTAGGAACGGCCGCGCGTTAGACATCTAACGGGCGCCGAAGTCGCAGGCACTCTTACAGGCGGAACAAGCGGAGCATTTGGTGGCCACGGACTACTACGCGGTACTCGGCGTCCGACGGGATGCGGGGCAGGACGAGATCAAGAAGGCGTTCCGGCGCCTGGCACGCGAACTGCACCCGGACGTCAACCCGGACCCGAAGACGCAGGAGCGGTTCAAGGAGATCAACGCCGCCTACGAGGTGCTCTCCGATCCGCAGAAGCGCCAGGTCTACGACCTCGGCGGCGACCCGCTGTCGCCGAGCGGCGGGGGCGGCGCGGGCGGCTTCGGAGCGGGCGCGGCCGGCTTCGGCTTCTCGGACATCATGGACGCCTTCTTCGGCGCCGCGTCCGGCCAGCGCGGCCCGCGTTCGCGGACCCGGCGCGGTCAGGACGCCATGATCCGGCTGGAGATCACCCTGGAGGAGGCCGCGTTCGGCACCACCAAGGAGCTCCAGGTCGACACCGCGGTCACCTGTACCACCTGCAGCGGCGAGGGCGCCGCGCCCGGCACCTCCGCGCAGACCTGTGACATGTGCCGCGGCAAGGGCGAGGTCTCCCAGGTCACCCGGTCCTTCCTGGGCCAGGTCATGACCTCCCGTCCCTGCCCGCAGTGCCAGGGCTTCGGCACCGTCGTGCCGACCCCGTGCCCGGAGTGCGCCGGCGACGGCCGGGTCCGCGCCCGCCGCACCCTGACCGTGAAGATCCCCGCCGGTGTCGACAACGGCACCCGGATCCAGCTGGCCGGCGAGGGCGAGGTCGGCCCCGGCGGCGGCCCGGCCGGCGACCTCTACGTCGAGATCGCCGAGACCACCCACACGGTGTTCCAGCGGCGCGGCGACGACCTGCACTGCACGGTCACCATCCCGATGACGGCGGCCTCGCTCGGCACCCAGGTGCCGCTGCAGACCCTGGACGGGGTCGAGGAGGTCGACATCCGGCCCGGCACCCAGTCCGGCCAGTCGATCCCGCTGCACGGCCGGGGCATCACCCATCTGCGCGGCGGCGGCCGGGGCGACCTGATAGTGCATGTCGAGGTGCAGACGCCCACCAAGCTCGACCCCGAGCAGGAGGACCTGCTGCGCCGCCTGGCGGTGCTGCGCGGCGAGGAACGGCCGGCCGGCCAGTTCGCGCCCGGGCAGCAGGGGCTGTTCTCCCGGCTGAAGGACGCCTTCAACGGCCGGTAGCGGTCCCGGTGCGGGGGGTGCCGAGGCTTCCTCGGCACCCCTTTCGCGTGCCCGCCCCGCCGTCCGGCCCGGCTGCGTTCCGCAGCCGCCAACAGCCGCCAACAGCCGGCAGCCCGCAGCCGGTCCCGGCTCCCGTCCCCGTTCCCGTGCCCGCCCCGGAGGTTCCCCGCATGACCGCGCCCGTGTTCTTCGCCGACCCCGAGGTGATCGACGCCGCCGCGCCGGGCGCGACGGTGCGCCTGGACGGGCCGGAGGGCCGGCACGCCGCCGCCGTGAAGCGCCTGGAGCCGGGCGAGGCGGTCACCCTGACGGACGGGCTCGGCACCGGCGCGGACGGCACCGTCACCGCGGTGCACGGCAAGGAGGCGATCGAGGTGACGGTGGCGGCCGTGCGCCGCGAGCCGCAGCCCTCGCCCCGGATCGTGGTCGTCCAGGCGCTGCCCAAGGGCGACCGGGGCGAGCTGGCCGTGGAGACCATGACCGAGGTCGGCGTGGACGTGGTGATCCCCTGGGCCGCCTCGCGCTGCATCACCCAGTGGAAGGGCGACCGCGGCGCCAAGGCCCTCGCCAAGTGGCGGGCGACCGCGCGGGAGGCCGGCAAGCAGTCCCGCCGGCTGCGCTTCCCCGTGGTCCGTGACCTGATGACCACCCGGCAGCTGTCCGCGGTGCTCCTCGGCGCCTCGTTCGCGGCCGTGCTGCACGAGGAGGGCGCCGAGCCGCTGGCCGGTGCCGGACTGCCGCCGGGCGGCGACCTGGTGCTGGTGGTCGGCCCGGAGGGCGGGGTCTCCCCGGACGAGCTGGCGGCCTTCGCCGGTGCCGGCGCCAAGCCCTACCGGCTCGGCCCCTCGGTGCTGCGCACCTCCACCGCCGGGGTGGCGGCCGGCGCGCTGCTGCTCGGCCGCACCGGCCGCTGGAGCTGAGTCGTTCGTCGGGGGCACGGTACGCCGAAACCGGCGCGGCGCGGACTTCCCCGTGCCTAGGGTGACCGGTGTGAGCGAACCCGAGAGCACCTCCGTGGCCGCCTATCTGCGCCACCCGCACCTGCACGGCGACCTGATCACCTTCGTGGCCGAGAACGACGTGTGGCTCGCCCCGCTGGACGGCGGACGGGCCTGGCGGCTGACCGCGGACCACGTCCCGGTCCGCTGCCCCCGGTTCTCCCCGGACGGCCGGCACGTCGCCTTCACCTCGGCCCGGGACGGCGCGCCCGAGGTGCACGTGGTGCCGGCGGACGGCGGCCCCTCGCGCCGGCTCACCCACTGGGGCGACGCCCGGACCCAGTTGCGCGGCTGGACCCCGGACGGCCGCCCGGTCGCCACCACCGCCGCCGGACAGGCGTCGCTGCGCCGCACCTGGGCGCACGCGGTGCCGCCGGACGGCGGCGAGCCGGCGCGGCTGCCGTACGGGCCGGTCGGCGGGCTGGCGTTCGAGCCGGGCGGCGACCGGGTGCTGCTGGCCTCGGCGGTCGGCGTGGAGCCGGCCTGGTGGAAGCGGTACCGGGGCGGGCGGGCCGGCCGGCTGTGGATCGGCTCCGAGACCTTCGAGCGCGTGCACGAGGAGCTGACCGGCAACATCGAGTCGCCGCTGTGGGTGGGGGAGCGCCTCGCGTTCCTCTCCGACCACGAGGGCGCCGGCGCGCTGTACTCCAGCCTCCCGGACGGCTCCGACCTGCGCCGCCACAGCACCTCCCCGGAGGGCTTCTACGCCCGCAACGCCAGTACCGACGGCACCCGGGTGGTCTGGCACACCGCCGGCGACCTGTGGCTGCTGGACGACCTGGACGGCGCCGAGCCGCGCCGTCTGGACGTGCGCCCGTCCGGACCGCGCACCGGCCGCCGCCCCCGCCCGGTGTCCGCCGCCCACTGGCTGGAGAGCGCCGCCCCCGACCGCACCGGCCGGGCCGGCGCCGTCGTGGTGCGCGGCACCGTGCACTGGCTGACCCACCGGGAGGGCCCGGCCCGCGTCCTGGACGAGACCCCCGGGGTGCGGGGCCGCCTCGCCCGCGTGGTGCCCGGCCCGGTCGGCGAGGACGGCGCCCAGGGCGTGGTCTGGGTCACCGACGCGGAGGGCGAGGACGCGGTGGAGTACGCGCCCGCCGTGCTCGGCCCCGAGCGCCGCCGGCTGGCCGCCGGGCGGCTGGGCCGGGTCCGGGCGCTGGTGGTCTCCCCGGACGGCAAGCAGCTGGCCGCCGCCGCGCACGACGGCCGGGTGCTGCTGGTCCAGCTGGCCGACGGCGCCGTGCACGAGCTGGCGCACAGCGCCAACGGCGAGGTCGACGGCTTGGTGTTCAGCCCGGACTCGGCGTGGCTGGCCTGGTCGCAGCCGGCCCTCGGGCCCTGGTCCCTGCGCCAGATCGTGCTGGCCAACCTGGCCACCCGGACGGTCTCCGAGGCGACCCCGCAGCGGTTCATCGACACCTCGCCGGCCTTCACCGCGGACGGCCGGCACCTGGCGTTCCTCTCGGTGCGCAACTTCGACCCGGTCTACGACTCGCACGTCTTCGACCTGTCCTTCCCGAACGGCTGCCGCCCGTACCTGATCACGCTGGCGGCCGACACGCCGTCCCCGTTCGGGCCCCGCCGGTCCGGGCGCCCGGTCGGCGGCGAGGACGACGAGCCCAGGGGCCGGAAGGCGGACGGCGACGAGGGCGCGGCCGACGCCCCGCCGGTGACCCGGGTCGACCTGGACGGCATCGCCGACCGGATCGTGCCGTTCCCGGTCGAGGGCGGCCGGTTCGGCAGCCTGCGGGCCGCCAGGGACGGCGTGCTGTGGACGCGCGTCCCGCTGGTGGGCGAGCTGGGCGACGAGGCGGCCTCGCTGGAGGACGACCGCCCGCGGCCCGCCCTGGAGCGCTTCGACCTCCGCAAGCGCCGCGCGGAGCAGCTGGTGGACGGTCTGGACGGCTTCGCGGTGAGCGGCGACGGCACCCGGCTGGTGGTGCTGGACGAGGGCGAGCTGCGGGTGCTGCCCGCCGACCACAAGGCGTCCGGCGAGGACGACGAGATCGACGTCGACCTGGCCCGGCTGCGGGTGACCGTCGACCCGGCGGCCGAGTGGCGGCAGATGTTCGACGAGAACGGCCGCCTGATGCGGGACAACTTCTGGCGCCCGGACCTCTCCGGGGTGGACTGGACCGGGGTGCTGGCCCGCTACCGGCCGCTGGTGGAACGGCTCGGCTCGCACGACGACCTGGTGGACCTGCTCTGGGAGGTGCACGGCGAACTGGGCACCTCCCACGCGTACGTGGTGCCCTACGGGGCGCACACCGAGCCGGCCCGCCGGCAGGGCCTGCTCGGCGCCGACCTGGTCCGCGACGGCGAGGTGTGGCGGATCGCCCGGATCCTGCCCGGCGAGTCCTCGGACCCGCGGGCCCGCTCGCCGCTGGCCGCCCCGGGCGCGGCCGTCCGCCCGGGGGACGCCGTGCTGGAGGTGAACGGCCGCCCGGTGGACCCGGTGACCGGCCCGGCGCCGCTGCTGGCGGGCACCGCCGGGCAGCCGGTCGAGCTGACCGTGGCCGGCAAGGACGGCACCGACCGGCGCCACCCGGTGGTGGTGCCGCTGGCCGACGACGAGGCGCTGCGCTACCACGACTGGGTGGAGGGGCGGCGGGCCGCCGTCCGCGAGCTGTCCGACGGGCGGCTCGGCTACCTGCACGTCCCCGACATGCAGACCAGCGGCTGGGCGCAGATCCACCGCGACCTGCGCGCGGAGATGGCCCGCGAGGGCGTGATCGTCGACATCCGGGGCAACCGCGGCGGCCACACCTCGCAGCTGGTGATCGAGAAGCTGTCCCGCCGGATCGTCGGCTGGGGAGTCGCCCGGGACATCGCCGCCCCCTCGCCGTACCCCGAGGACGCGCCGCGCGGGCCGGTCGTGGCGCTGGCCGACGAGTACTCCGGCTCGGACGGCGACATCGTCAACGCGGCGATCCAGTCGCTCGGCATCGGCCCGGTGGTCGGCACCCGCACCTGGGGCGGGGTGATCGGCATCGACAGCCGCTACTCGCTGGTGGACGGCACCCTGGTGACCCAGCCGAAGTACGCGTTCTGGTCCGAGCGGGTCGGCTGGGGACTGGAGAACCACGGGGTGGAGCCGGACGTCGAGGTGCCGTTCCCGCCGCACGCCTGGGCGGCGGGGGAGGACCCGCAGCTCGCCGAGGGCGTCCGGCTGGCCCTGGCGGCGCTCGCCGAGCGTCCCGCCAGGACCCCGCCGCCGGTGCCCGGGCAGCGGTAGCCCGGCGGGCGGGGAGGGCGGCCGGCCGTTCCGGCCCCGCCCCGGTGCCCGAGGACCCCGCACCGGCCCGGGGGACACGCGCTAGCATGCGGCCGTACGCACCACCGACCAGCACCAGCAACCCCGCGAGGAGAACCCGATGGCCGGCGAGCCGCAGTCCGACTGCCTGTTCTGCAAGATCGTGGCGGGCGAGATCCCGGCCACCGTGGTGCGCAGGACGGACCGGGTGCTCGCCTTCCGCGACATCGCCCCGAAGGCGCCGGTGCACGTACTGGTGATCCCGCACGTGCACTACCCGAACGCGGCCTCGCTGGCCGGTGCCGAGCCGGAGATCGCCGGCGAGCTGCTCGCCGAGGCCGGCCGGGTCGCCGCCGACGAGGGCGTCGAGGACTACCGGCTGATCTTCAACACCGGCGCCGGCGCCGGGCAGACGATCTTCCACGCCCACGTCCACGTGCTCGGCGGCCGGACGATGACGGAGAGCATGGTCTGAGGGGTGTCGCAGCGCGAACTCGTCGTCCTCGGCACTGCCAGCCAGGTGCCGACCCGGCACCGCAACCACAACGGCTACCTGCTCCGCTGGGACGGCGAGGGCCTGCTGTTCGACCCCGGCGAGGGCACCCAGCGGCAGATGCTGCGCGCCGGGGTCTCGGCCACCCAGCTGACCCGGATCGCCGTCACGCACTTCCACGGCGACCACAGCCTGGGCCTCGCCGGGGTGATCCAGCGGATCAACCTGGACCGGGTCCCGCACCCGGTGGACGTCTACTTCCCGGCCTCCGGCGAGGTGTACTTCGAGCGGCTGCGGCACGCCACCGTCTTCCACGAGACGGCCGTGCTGCGGCCCCGCCCGATCGAGGAGCCGGGCCCGCTGCCGGCCCCCGGCGCCCGCTTCGCGCTGGAGGCCGTCCGGCTCTCGCACCCGGTCGAGTCCTTCGGCTACCGGCTGCGCGAGCCGGACGGCCGCCGGCTGGTGCCCGAACGGCTGGCCGCCCTGGGCATCGGCGGCCCGGACACCGGCCGGCTCCAGCGGGACGGCGCGATCGAGGCCGGCGGCCGGCGGGTCACCCTGGACGAGGTCAGCGAACCCCGGCCCGGCCAGCGGTTCGCCTTCGTGATGGACACCCGGCTCTGCGACGGCGTGCACGAGCTCGCCGAGGGCGCCGACCTGCTGGTCGTCGAGGCCACCTTCACCGACGCCGACGCCCGGCTCGCCGAGGACCACGGCCACCTCACCGCGGGCCAGGCCGGCCGGGTCGCGGCCGGGGCGGGCGCCCGCACCCTGGTGCTGACCCACTTCTCGCAGCGCTACCCCGACCTCGGCCGGCACCTCGCCGACGCCCGCGAGCACTTCGACGGCCCGATCGTGCTTGCCGAGGACCTCGCCCGGGTACCGGTACCTCCCCGGCGGCGATGAGCCGCCCCGGCCGGCGGGACGGGCGCGGCGGTGAGCAGCCCGGAAAACCGCTCGCGCCGGCCGGGCGCTCTGCCGCAGCATCTTCGGGTGCGGCCCCGCCGCCCGCCGCGGCGATCACGTGCGCGGCGTACCCTGGTGCCCCGGAGAGACCCAGCGGCACTTTGAGACACGGATGGGATGAGGCAGGCCCCAGCGCCGACCTATGAGTGACACATCGCAGACCCGTACCAACGGACAGCCGCGCCCCGAGACGGCCGGCGACGACCGCGTCAGCACCCGGATCGTCATTCCCGAGAAGCATCCGATGGTCACCCTGCTCGGCGCCGCCGACTCGCTGCTGCGGGTGATCGAGGAGGGCTTCCCCGCCGCCGACATCCACGTCCGCGGCAACGAGGTGACCGCGACCGGCGAGCGCGCCGAGGTGGCCCTCGTCAAGCAGCTGTTCAGCGAGATGATGCTGGTGCTGCGCACCGGCCAACCCCTGACGGAGGACGCCGTGGAGCGTTCCATCGCCATGCTCCGCGGTGCCGCGGAGGACCCCGACAGCCCGGCTCCGTCGCAGGTGTTCACCGCGAACATCCTGTCCAACCGGGGCCGCACCATCCGCCCCAAGACCCTCAACCAGCAGCGCTACGTCGACGCGATCGACAAGCACACGATCGTCTTCGGCCTCGGCCCGGCGGGCACCGGCAAGACCTACCTGGCGATGGCCAAGGCCGTCCAGGCCCTCCAGGCCAAGGAGGTCAACCGGATCATCCTGACCCGGCCGGCCGTCGAGGCGGGGGAGCGGCTGGGCTTCCTGCCCGGCACCCTCTACGAGAAGATCGACCCGTACCTGCGTCCGCTGTACGACGCGCTGCACGACATGATGGACCCGGACTCCATCCCGCGCCTGATGGCCGCCGGGACCATCGAGGTCGCGCCGCTCGCCTACATGCGCGGCCGGACCCTCAACGACGCCTTCATCATCCTCGACGAGGCCCAGAACACCTCGCCCGAGCAGATGAAGATGTTCCTCACCCGCCTCGGGTTCAACTCCCGGGTGGTCGTCACCGGCGACACCAGCCAGATCGACCTCCCGGGCGGCACCCGCAGCGGCCTCAAGGTCGTCCAGGAGATCCTGGTCGACGTGCCCGACATCCACTTCTCCGTCCTCACCAGCACCGACGTGGTGCGCCACAAGCTGGTCGGCCGGATCGTGGACGCGTACGAGCGCTGGGACGCCCGCCAGGAGGCCCAGGAGACCGACGAGCGCAGGCTCCCGGTCAAGCCCGCCCAGCGGCGCGGCTCGCGCGCACCCCGACAGTCCCACCGCACCGAAAGCTGAGTAACCAGCCCGTCATGTCGATCGACATCGCCAACGAGTCCGGCTGGGACGCCGACGAGGAGTCCATCCTCGACGTCGCCCGCTACGCCCTGGACAAGATGCGGATCCACCCGCAGTCCGAACTGTCCGTGATCCTGGTGGACGGGGCGGCGATGGAGGAGCTGCACATCCAGTGGATGGACCTCCCGGGCCCCACGGACGTGATGTCCTTCCCGATGGACGAGCTGCGCCCCGGCAAGGAGGGCGAGGAGCTGCCGCAGGGCCTGCTCGGCGACATCGTGCTCTGCCCCGAGGTCGCCGAGCAGCAGGGCAAGGCCGCCCCGTCGAAGCACTCGATGGACGAGGAGCTTCAGCTGCTCACCGTGCACGGGGTGCTGCACGTCCTCGGTTACGACCACGAGGAGCCGGACGAGGAGGAGGAGATGTTCGGCCTCCAGAAGGCGATCCTCGACGGCTGGCGGGCCGAGCGGGGCCTGGGCGGCATCTCCCCGGCCCCCACCACCCACTGAGCGCGGAGCCCGAACCCCTGTGAGTGGTGAGAGTACGAGTTTCATCCTCGGTGCCGTGCTGCTCGTCGTGCTCGGCTGGCTGGCCGCGTGCGCCGAGGCGGGCATCTCCCGGGTCTCCCGGTTCCGGGCGGAGGAGGCCGTGCGCTCCGGGCGCCGGGGCTCGGCCCGGCTGCTGGCGCTGGCCTCCGACCCGATCCGCTACCTCAACCTGGCCACCCTGATCCGGGTGGCCAGCGAGATGGCGGCGGCGGTGCTGGTCACCGTCGTGTGCGTGCGCACCATCGACACGACCTGGCAGGCCGTGCTGCTGGCGTTCGGCGTGATGGTGCTGGTGTCCTTCGTGGCGGTGGGCGTCTCGCCGCGCACGATCGGCCGCCAGCACCCGCTCACCACCGCGACGGCGGCCTCCTTCGTGCTGCTGCCGCTGGCCCGGATCCTGGGCCCGATCCCGAGGCTGCTGATCCTGCTGGGCAACGCCCTCACCCCGGGCAAGGGCTACAAGGAGGGCCCGTTCGCCTCCGAGGCGGAGCTGCGGGCCCTGGTCGACCTGGCGGAGAAGAACGACGTCATCGAGGACGAGGAGCGCCGGATGGTGCACTCGGTCTTCGAGCTGGGCGACACCATCGTCCGCGAGGTGATGGTGCCGCGCACCGACCTGGTGATGATCGAGCGGCACAAGACGGTCCGGCAGGCGCTGACCCTGGCGCTGCGCTCGGGCTTCTCGCGGATCCCGGTGGTCGGCGACAACGAGGACGACGTGGTCGGCATCGTCTACCTCAAGGACCTGGTGCGCCGCACCCACATCAACCGGGACTCGGAGTCCGACGAGGTCGGCGCGGTGATGCGTCCGGCGGTGTTCGTCCCGGACTCCAAGCCGGCCGCGGACCTGCTGCGCGAGATGCAGCAGATGCGCTCGCACGTGGCGATCGTGATCGACGAGTACGGCGGCACGGCCGGCCTGGTGACCATCGAGGACATCCTGGAGGAGATCGTCGGCGAGATCACCGACGAGTACGACCGGGAGATCGCGCCGGTGGAGGACCTCGGGGACGGCTCGTACCGGATCACCGCGCGGCTGCTGGTCGAGGACCTGGGGGAGCTGTTCGGGATCGAGCTGGAGGACGAGGACGTGGAGACGGTGGGCGGACTGCTGGCCAAGCACCTGGGCCGGGTGCCGATCCCGGGCTCGTCCTGCGAGATCCCGCTGCCGGAAGCGGTCCCGGGCGGTTTGGCCGCGATCCGGCTGACCGCCGAGAGTTCGGCCGGACGGCGCAACCGGATCGGTTCCGTGGTCGCCGCCCCGGTGCGGGCCGAGCCGGAGCCGGAGCGGGCCGCCGGCGAGTAGCGGGGGAGCCCGGGGAGCCCCGGCCGCCGCGGCGCGAAGTAGCGTCCGGGTGCGTCCGGGGCGACCATGGGAGGCATGACTCACCAACTTCGCGCGGAGTACGGCCCGCAGGGGACGGCGGGCGGGGTGAAGGTCTGGCACGTCGTGCGGGAGGGGGATCCGGCCACCGCGCTGTGCGGCCGGAGCATTCCCGCCGGGGCCGAGACCCGGTCGGAGCGGGAGTGGGGGACCGGGCTCCGGTGCTGCCAGCAGTGCGGCTCGCTGTACATGCACGAGGTGCCGCACCTGCAGGGGAGCCATCCCTACAGCTAGCCGCACCGCAGGTGCGGAGCAAGGCTCTACGGCCACCCCGGAGGTCGCCATGAAGCTGCAAGACGAACTGCCCGTCGACCACAAACTGGTGCTGGTCTGGCGGATCGGGGCGGGGCTCGGCGGGGTCTTCCTGATCGTGTTCGGCTGCCTCGGGCTGGCCGACCACCCGGGCTTCCTGTCCACCGAGGGCAACGAGATCGCCGGGATGTCCACCAACGGCGCGCTGTCCGTCCTGTCCGTCGTGGTCGGCGGGATCCTGGTGATCGGCGCGTTCGTGGGCGGGAACTTCGCCGCGAACCTCAACATGGCGGTCGGCGCGCTGTTCGTGCTGTCCGGGTTCTACGGGCTCACGGTGCTCGGCCGCTCGGACGCGAACATCCTGAACTTCGGGATCCACAACGTGATCTTCGCCTTCGCCTTCGGCGTGGTGATCACCACGTTCGGGATGTACGGGCGGGTCGGCAGCCACCTGCCGCACGACAACCCCTACTGGCGCAAGCGCGCCGCGGAGGAGGAGCCGCTGCCGAGCGGTCCCAAGACCTTCGTGAAGGTGCTGAGGCCCGGGCCGCCCAACCCGACCGGCCACTGACTCCGGCCGCCCCGGGGGCCGAGGGCCAGGCCCTATGCTCCTGGGCATGAGTGACATCGTCGAGCTGGACCCCGAGGACAAGAAGATCATCACCCTGGCCCGCTCCGCCCGCGCCCGCAACGGCGTCGCGGAGGGGGCCGCGGTGCGTGACGAGACCGGCCGCACCTACGTGGCCGGGACGGTCGCGCTGGAGTCGCTGCGGCTGAGCGCGGTGCGGACGGCGGTGGCGATGGCGGTGGCCAGCGGTGCGAGGTCGCTGGAGGCGGCGGCCGTGGTGACGGAGGCGGAGCAGCCCTCGCCGGAGGACCTGGCGGCGGTCCGGGACCTCGGCGGCGCGGGTACCCCGCTGCTGCTGGCCGGTCCGGACGGGGTGCTGCGGGCCTCGGTCGAGGCCCGCTGAGCCGTTCGCGGCGCAGCCGGTGCCCGGGGTTCCCGCCCCGGGCGCCTCGGCGTTCGGGGCCCGATGGATCGGGCGGATAATCTCACCGGGGACGGGCGGGGAATCGTCGCGGTGAGGGGGCTGGGGATGGGGCCGTTCGCGTTCTTCGCGGGGCTGCTGCTGGGCGTGATGGGCATGGGCAAGTGGCAGGAGACCGGGTCGCCGTTCTGGCTCTGGGGCTCGGTCGCCTTCCTGCTGCTCGTCCTCGGCTGGGGCCTGGGAGCGGTGTTCGGCGGAAAGAAGTGACGGACCCGGACGGCCCGTGTCCGTCCGGCCGTGGGTGATCAGGGAGAATGGGGCCCATGAATGCCCCTTCCTCCTCGTACCGCTCCGGCTTCGCGTGCTTCGTCGGCCGGCCCAACGCGGGCAAGTCGACCCTGACCAACGCCCTGGTGGGGACGAAGGTCGCGATCACCTCCGACCGCCCGCAGACCACCCGGCACACCGTCCGCGGCATCGTGCACCGCCCGGACGCCCAGCTGGTGCTGGTGGACACCCCCGGTCTGCACAAGCCGCGCACCCTCCTCGGCGAGCGCCTCAACGACCTGGTCCGCTCGACCTGGGCCGAGGTCGACGTGATCGGCTTCTGCCTGCCCGCCGACCAGAAGCTCGGCCCCGGCGACAAGTTCATCGCCAAGGAGCTCGCCGAGATCAGGAAGACCCCCAAGGTCGCCATCGTCACCAAGACCGACCTGGTCGACTCCAAGCGGCTCGCCGAGCAGCTGATCGCCGTCCACCAGCTCGGCGAGGAGCTGGGCATCGAGTGGGCCGAGATCATCCCGGTCTCCGCGGTCGGCGACAAGCAGGTCGAGCTGGTGGCCGAGCTGATCACCAAGCTCCTGCCCGAGGGCATGCCGCTCTACCCGGACGGCGACCTCACCGACGAGCCCGAGCAGATCATGGTGGCCGAGCTGATCCGGGAGGCCGCGCTGGAGGGCGTGCGCGACGAGCTGCCGCACTCGCTGGCCGTCGTGGTCGAGGAGATGCTGCCGCGCGAGGGCCGCCCGGCGGACCGTCCGCTGCTGGACATCCACGCCAACGTCTACATCGAGCGGCAGAGCCAGAAGGCGATCGTCATCGGCGCCAAGGGCGCCCGGCTCAAGCACGTCGGCACCACCGCCCGCAAGCACATCGAGGCGCTGCTCGGCACCCCGGTCTTCCTGGACCTGCACGTCAAGGTGGCCAAGGACTGGCAGCGGGACCCGAAGCAGCTGCGCAAGCTGGGATTCTGACCGGCACGGTATCGACCGGCACGGCCTCGACCGGCGGGGACTCCCGCCGGCGACGTTTCCGATCACCGAGGATTCCGGGCCACCGCGGGCGCCGGACGCGAGGAGGGGGCTCGGCATGAAGCTGAACACACGGGAGTGGGGCACCGGCGACCGGGTCGCGCTGCTGGTCCACGGGATCATGTCCGACCACCGCACCTGGCGGTCGGTCGGCCCGGCGCTCGCCGCGCGCGGCTACCGGGTGATCGCCGTCGACCTGCGCGGCCACGGCGTGAGCCCGCGCGGCGAGGGCGCCGACCCGGTCGAGCGCTACGGCCCCGAGCGGTACGCCGAGGACCTGGTCGACACCCTGCCCGGGGGCGCCGAGCTGGCCATCGGCCACTCGCTCGGGGCGCTCAGCCTGCTGCACGCGGTGGAGCGGCTGGGGCCGGCCCGCGCGGTCTACTCCGACCCGGCCTGGAAGTTCGCCCAGCCGGGCCTCTTCGACCCGGCCGTCTTCGCCCAGTTCAAGCAGGCCACCCGGGAGCAGATCACCGCGGTCAGCCCGCGCTGGGAGGCGGCCGACGTGGAGGTCGAGCTGGCCACCCTGGCGCTCTGGGACCCGGACACCGCGTTCGCCCTCTCCGGGCTGTACGCACGGGCGGAGCTGCCCGGCCCGCCCGTCGTGCCCTCACTGGTGCAGCGGGCCGGCAACAGCTGGCTGATCGGGCCCGAGGACGCCGAGGTGCTGCGCGGCCGCGGGTACGAGGTCCGGACGGTGGACGGGGCCGGCCACACCATCCACCGGGACGACCTCCCGGGCTTCCTGGCCTCGCTCGACGGCTGGCTCTGAGCGGCGGGCGGCGCGGCCGGGCGGCGCGGGCGGGTGCCCGCGCTCCGGCCCGCCGTCCCGGCGCCCGCTACGCGCCCTCGCGCAGCACCAGCGAGACCAGCTCGCGCTGGGACTCGGTGAGCTTGGGGTCCGCGCAGTGCACCGTCCGGCCGTCGACGGTGATCTCGTAGTGGAAGCCGTCCGGCACCCCGTAGGAGGGGGTGCGCAGCCCGCCCGCGACGGCCTCGCGGGCGAGCGCGTGCACGTGCGGGGCGTCCACCCGCGCGGTGGTGTCGAGCTCAGCGCGGCGGACGAGTCCCGCGAGGCCGCCGGTCCGGGTCACCTGGATACGCATGGTGTCCATGGTGCTACCCAGGGATGGCGTTTGCCGGGGTTTTCCCGGACCTTGACTTAAGCGCGACTCAAGTCGGGCTGATGCCGACCTTCGCCCAGGAGGCGGTGACCGTGTCGGCGACCTCCGGCTCCGGGTACCGGGCCCGCGCGGCGGCCACGGTGGCCCGGGCGAAGGCGGTGAAGTCGGCGTCGGCGGGCAGCCGCCGGCCGGTCAGCGCGTCGTACCAGATCCGGCCGGCGCGCTCCCAGGCCGGGCCGCCGAGCGCGGTGGCGAGCAGGTAGAACGCGTGGTTGGGGATGCCCGAGTTGATGTGCACGCCGCCGTTGTCCCGGGTGGTGCGCACGTAGTCGCGCAGGTGCGCGGGCTGCGGGTCCTTGCCGAGCCGGGGGTCGTCGTACGCGGTGCCGGGCGCCTTCATCGAGCGCAGCGCGACCCCCTGTACGCCGGGGGCGAGCAGACCGGCGCCGATCAGCCAGTCCGCGTCGGCGGCGTCCTGCGCCAGGGCGTACTGCTTGACCAGCGAGCCGAAGACGTCGGAGACCGACTCGTTCAGCGCGCCGGGCTGGTTGCGGTACTCCAGACCGGCGGTGAACTGGGTCACCCCGTGGGCGAGTTCGTGACCGATGACGTCGACGCAGGCGGTGAAGTCGTTGAACACCTCGCCGTCGCCGTCGCCGAAGACCATCCGCTGTCCGTCCCAGAAGGCGTTGTCGTACTCCCGCCCGTAGTGGACGGTGGCGTCCAGTCGCAGGCCCTGGTCGTCGACGGAGCTCCGGCCGTAGACGGCGGAGAACAGCGTCCAGGTGGCGCCCAGGCCGTCGTAGGCGCGGTTGACGGACTGGTCGGGGAGCGGGCTCTCGCCCTCCCGGCGGACGGTGCGGCCGGGCAGGCGCTCGCGGTGCCCGGCGTCGGAGATCACCCGCTCCAGACGGTCGCCGGCGGCCGGGGCGGGGAGGACGGCGGTGAGCCGCGCGGCGCGGTGCGCGGCGTCCAGGGTGAGGGAGCGGGCGGCGGGCTCGTGACCGTCCTCGGCGAGGCGGTCCAGGACGTACGGCGGAACGATCGCGCAGAGCGTCGGTTCGGCTGTCATGTGGCCCAGAGTGAGGCATTGATGACGTGTTGTCATCGGCGCGGACGGGATTGCGCGCCGCCCGCGCACCGCCGCGCGCCGTCTCAAGGAGTGGGAAGACGGCGTGGGCGGCTTCGGTGCCGCGCGTCACTGGGCTACCCTGGACCGCATCATGCGCAACGGGCTGCTTCTGCTTAGCTGCCGCGTCGAGGGCCTGTAACCCACCAAGGGCCGGCTCCCTCGCCGCGGGGACTGTGCTGCGCGCTGAATCGTGCGACCCGTTCGAGGGTCGCGAGCGGCAGCAGGCCGGCCGAGTCGGGTGAGGACACCACCCCGACCAGCCCGCACCACGCATCACAGGAAGCCGAGACTCACCTCCATGACCGAGCAGAGCTCCGCCGCACCCGTCTCCGCCGCTCGCGCCTTCGTCGACCGCCCCACCCCGATCACCGCCGCCTCGGTACGCCAGCGGCCGTCCGGCATGCGCCACGGCCGCTACCTGCCGTTCGGCACCGTCGACCTGCCGGACCGCACCTGGCCGTCGAAGGTGATCACCCGGGCGCCGCGCTGGCTCTCCACCGACCTGCGGGACGGCAACCAGGCGCTGATCGACCCGATGTCCCCGGCCCGCAAGCGCAAGATGTTCGACCTGCTGGTCGCGATGGGCTACAAGGAGATCGAGGTCGGGTTCCCGTCCTCCGGGGCCACCGACCACGCCTTCGTGCGCTCGCTGATCGAGGAGGGGGCGATCCCCGAGGACGTCACCATCTCGGTGCTGACCCAGGCGCGCGAGGAGCTGATCGAGAAGACCGTCGAGGCGCTGGTCGGCGCGCCGCGGGCGACGGTCCACCTGTACAACGCGACCGCGCCGCTGTTCCGCCGGGTGGTGTTCCGCAACGACCGGGCGGCCACCAGGGCGATCGCCACCGAGGGCACCCGGCTGGTGATGGAGTACGCCGAGAAACTGCTGGGCGACGAGACCGCCTTCGGCTACCAGTACTCGCCCGAGATCTTCGTCGACACCGAGCTGGACTTCGCGCTGGAGGTCTGCGAGGCGGTCATGGACGTCTGGCAGCCGGGCGAGGGGCGCGAGATCATCCTGAACCTGCCGGCCACCATCGAGCGGGCCACCCCGAACGTCCAGGCCGACCAGTTCGAGTGGATGTCGCGCAACCTGTCGCGCCGCGAGTTCGTCTGCCTGTCGGTGCACCCGCACAACGACCGCGGCACCGCCGTCGCCTCCGCCGAGCTGGCCTACATGGCCGGCGCCGACCGGATCGAGGGCTGTCTGTTCGGGCAGGGCGAGCGGACCGGCAACGTCGACCTGGTCACCCTGGGCATGAACCTGTTCTCGCAGGGCGTCGACCCGCAGATCGACTTCTCCGACATCGACGAGGTCCGCCGCACCGCCGAGTACTGCAACCAGATGGAGGTGCACCCGCGCCACCCGTACGCCGGCGACCTGGTGTACACCTCCTTCTCCGGCTCGCACCAGGACGCCATCAAGAAGGGCTTCGACGTCCTGGAGGCGGACGCGGCCGCGGCGGGCGTGCCCGTCGAGGAGCACACCTGGGGCGTGCCGTACCTGCCGATCGACCCGAAGGACGTCGGCCGCACCTACGAGGCGGTCATCCGGGTCAACAGCCAGTCCGGCAAGGGCGGCGTGGCGTACGTGCTGAAGAACGACCACAAGCTGGACCTGCCGCGCCGGATGCAGATCGAGTTCTCCCGGATCATCCAGGCCAAGACCGACGCCGAGGGCGGCGAGGTCACCCCGGCCGAGATCTGGCGGGTCTTCGAGGACGAGTACCTGCCGACCACGGCGAACCCGTGGGGCCGGATCTCGCTGAGCGGGTCGCGCACCCTGACCACCGAGGACGGCCGGGACGCGCTGAGCGCCGAGGCCGTGGTCGACGGCACGCCGGTCACCCTGGCCGGTACCGGCAACGGCCCGGTCTCCGCGTTCGCCGACGCGCTGGCGCAGATCGGCGTGGACGTCCGGGTGCTGGACTACGCCGAGCACGCGCTGAGCGAGGGCGGCGACGCCCAGGCCGCCGCGTACGTCGAGTGCGCGGTGGACGGCCGGGTGCTGTGGGGCGTCGGGATCGACGCCAACACCGTGCTGGCCTCGCTGAAGGCGATGAGCAGCGCCGTCAACCGGGCGCAGCGCGGGTAGTTCGTGCGGGTGGTCGTGACCGGGCCGTCCCCTCGGGGGCGGCCCGGCGCCGTTCCCGGGCGGGCGCCCCGGCCGGGCCGGGCGGGCCCGGGGCCCGGCCCGCGGGGGCCGCGGCCCCCCTGTGGCCTGCACCACATTTTTTCCGCGATCGGCCCGTTCGAGGTACTGACACCTGTCGGCAACCGTGGCAACATCGTCCCACCGGTAGGCCGGGTCGGTGGGACGATCCGGTGGCCGGTCGCGTGACCTGCCCATTGTTGTGCAGGCCGTCTGCCATGTCTGGGGAGTGGCGCCGTGACAGGGATGTGGGGTGTTCGCCCGAGGTGGCGGACTGACGTTCTCGGTGACTTCTTCTGCCCGGGCTGCGGCGGGGACCGCAACTACCGCCGGCAACACGGCCGGCGGTGGCTGCGGTTGCTGGGGACCCCGGTGTTCCCGCTCGGCCCGGTGATCGGCAGCGTGCAGTGCACCAGCTGCCGGGGCCGGTTCGGGGTGGAGAGCCTGGAGCAGCCCACCTGCGTACGGCTCGGCGGGATGCTGCGCGACGCGCAGTACACGGTGGCGCTGGCCGTGCTGGCGGCCGGCGGCACCGGTCACCGTGCGGCCCGGGAGGCGGCCTGCGCGGCGGTCCGGGACGCCGGGTTCGAGGACTGCGGCGAGGCCCAGGTGCTGGCCGCGCTCGCCGCGCTGTCCGGTCTCGGCGACGAACTGCACGACGCGCACGGCATGGCCGGCGGGGTGGCGGTGGAGCTGCACGCGGTGCTCGAACCGCTCGCCCCGCACCTGGCCCAGCCGGGCCGGGAGCGGCTGCTGCTGCAGGGTGCGGCGATCGCGCTGGCCGACGGCCGCTACCGGCCGCAGGAGCGGGAGGCGCTGGACGTCGTCGGGCACTGCCTGGACCTGCCGCGGGCGCGGATCGGGGCGCTGCTGGAGGCGGCGACCCGGGCGCCCTACTAGCCCTCCGGTCCGTCCTTCCCTCCGTCCTCCTGCTCCGCCGTCTCCCGCCGTCCTCTTCCCCGGCGGCCGCCCGGCCCTCCCGTCCGCACGGGACGTCCGCCCACCAGACCCCCACGAACCGGGTCCCATCCCCCTCCGGGGCCCGCCGTCACCCGCACCGCCCGGCGGTCCCCCACGGCCCGGTGCGGGCACACGGCTGTCCGTCGTTGGGGGACAATGGTGGGATGTCCACACTGTTCGAGGGCCGCTGCGGCGGGTCGGCCGGCGCCACGGGCGAGCGGCGCGGGGCGGGCGCATGAGTCTGTTCCGGGACGACGGCGTGGTGCTGCGGGCGCAGAAGCTCGGCGAGGCCGACCGGATCATCACCCTGCTCACCCGTCACCACGGCAAGGTGCGCGCGGTGGCGCGCGGGGTGCGCAAGACCAAGTCGAAGTTCGGCGCGCGCCTGGAGCCGTTCTCCCACGTGGACGTGCAGTTCTTCAGCCGGGGGAGTGAGCTGATCGGCCGCGGGTTGCCGCTGTGCACCCAGGTGGAGACGATCGCCCCGTACGGCGGCTCGATCGTCACCGACTACGCCCGCTACACGGCCGGCACGGCCATGCTGGAGACGGCGGAGCGGTTCGCCGAGAACGAGGGCCAGCCGGCCGTCCAGCAGTACCTCCTGCTGGTCGGCGGCCTGCGCACGCTGGCGGCCGGGCTGCACGAGTCGCACCTGGTGCTGGACGCCTTCCTGCTGCGTTCGCTCGCGGTCAACGGGTACGGCGCGAGCTTCGACGACTGCGCCAAGTGCGGCATGGAGGGCCCCAACCGGTTCTTCTCGCTCCAGGCCGGCGGCGTGCTGTGCACGGACTGCCGCGTGCCCGGATGTGCCGTACCCTCCCCTGAGACACTGGTACTGCTCGGGGCGCTGCTGTCCGGGGACTGGCCGACGGCCGACGCCTGCGAGCCGCGGTACTGGCGCGAGGGCAGCGGCCTGGTCGCGGCCTATCTGCAGTGGCACCTGGAGCGGGGCATCCGCTCGATGAGATACGTGGAGAAGTGAGCACATGGCAGCGCGACGGCTCTTCGGCGGCGGCAAGCAGCGGGACTACCTCCCCCCGACCCCGCACCCCAGCGGCGCCCGTCCCCCGAAGATCCCCGGCGAGCTGGTCCCCGGCCACGTGGCCATCGTCATGGACGGCAACGGCCGCTGGGCGAAGGAGCGCGGGCTGCCGCGCACCGAGGGCCACAAGGTCGGCGAGGCCGTCGTGCTGGACGTGCTCAAGGGCGCGATCGAGCTGGGCGTGAAGAACATCTCGCTGTACGCGTTCTCCACCGAGAACTGGAAGCGCTCACCCGACGAGGTGAAGTTCCTGATGAACTTCAACCGGGACGTCATCCACCGCCGCCGCGACGAGATGGACGCGATGGGCGTGCGGGTCCGCTGGGCGGGCCGGATGCCCAAGCTGTGGAAGAGCGTGGTCCAGGAGCTGCAGGTCGCCGAGGAGCAGACGAAGGACAACGACGCCGTCACGCTGTACATGTGCGTCAACTACGGCGGCCGGGCGGAGATCGCGGACGCGGCGGCGGCGATCGCGGCCGATGTGGCGGCGGGCCGACTGGACCCGAAGAAGGTCAGCGAGAAGACCCTCGCCAAGTACCTGTACCACCCGGACATGCCGGACGTGGACCTCTTCCTGCGCCCCAGCGGCGAGCAGCGGACGTCCAACTTCCTGCTGTGGCAGTCGGCGTACGCGGAGTTCGTGTTCCAGGACGTGCTCTGGCCGGACTTCGACCGCCGCGACCTGTGGCGGGCCTGCGAGCAGTACGCGATGCGCGACCGCCGGTTCGGCGGGGCGATCCCGAACGAGGTGCCGGCCGAGATGGCCGCCGAGGTGCCGGCGCAGCGCTGAGCCCGGACGTGCGCGGGGGCCCGCGGGAGTCGACTCCCGCG
>NZ_JBHJRC010000069.1:0-31193 GCF_042261735.1 Kitasatospora sp. NPDC056327
GGCCGCGGCCGCCGGGGCCGGGGCGGCGACCACCGCGGTGCCGCCGAACGCCAGCACCGCGCACAGAACCGGACCCGCCAACCGCGCACGCACCACGGACAACCCCCGTCGTCGGGATCCGGCGGCGCCCCGACGGCCCGCCGGCCGCCCACACCGTCCCACGCACGCCCGACCGCGCACCCCGCCGTGACCCGACCAGGACCCGGCCGCGACCGAACCGCGACCGGCCCGGCACTCCCGGCAGCGACGTCCCGGCCGCCACGGCACCGCGGCCCGCGCCGCCCCGCCCCGCCGGGCTCAGCCCTCCGGCGGGGAGGCCGGCCCGGCCAGCGCCACCGCCACCAGCGCCCGCAGCGCGGACGCCACCTGGCCCAGCGGCAGCGTGGCGTCGTCCGCGAACAGCTCCAGCAGCCAGCCGCCCGCCGGGTTGCGGCCCCCGGCCGCCACCATGCCCCGGTAGCCGGAGACCACCAGCATCGCCTCCTCCGCCGGGTCGTTGCCCGCCGCACCGGCCCGCAGCGCGAACGCGCCACCGCGCACCGCCCGCCGCGTCACCGGGTAGTGCCGCAGGTCGAACACCGCGTCCGGCGCCTCGATCCGGGCCCGCTGCGTCTCCGCCCGGGCGCTGCTCGGCCCGCTGGTCATCCGGTAGACGGCGTGCCGTGCCGTGCGCATCAGCTGCGAACCCGGCGGCACGTACGAGATCCACCAGCCGACCGCGTCCAGCAGCCCGGCCGAGGTCTCGGCGACGACCGCGAGCTTGCCGATCGTGTCGGCCGGGTGCACGGCCCGCGCCGCGCCCTGCCGGTCGAGCGCGGCGAGCACCGCCGTCAGCAGCTGCCCCGGGTCGGCGCTGTGCGCGGCCCCCCGGAACCGCCGGCGGTCCCCCGCCCCGGCCCGGCCGCCGGGCCGGAAGCGGCCGTCGCCGCGCTGCTGCGGGTCGGCGGTGTCGGCGAGCAGCACCGTCGGGTCCGGGGCGAACCCCGGGCCGTGGCTGCGGCCGGCCACCACCGGATGGGCCGCACGGGCCGCCTTCGCCCGGTACTGGGCGGCGTCGGCGAGCCGGAACAGCCGGTCGGGCGTGGTGACCGGGCCGATCGAGTCCCCGGTGGAGGCGACCCCGCAGGCCACCCCCTCGCCCTCGGACAGGGCGAGCGCCCGGGCGCACAGCTCCTCGGCGACGGCCACCACCTCGTCCGCCTTCTGCCCCTCGGCGAGCAGGCAGAACTCGTCGCCGCCGAGCCGGGCGGCCAGGCTGCCGGGCAGCTTGGCCGCGGCCAGCGACAGCTGGTGGGCGAACCGCTCCAGCAGCCGGTCGCCGACCTCGTGCCCGAGCTGGTCGTTGACCCGCTTGAGGCCGTTGACGTCGCAGACCACCAGGGAGACCACGGTGTTGTCCCGGTTGTGCGCGGCCAGCGCGCTCTCCAGCCGGGCGTCCACCGCGCGCCGGTTGGCGAGGCCGGTCAGCGGGTCGGAGAAGGCGAGCCTGCGCAGGTCGGCGAGGCGTTCGGTCTGCGCCAGGCCGGCCGAGATCTGGGCGGCCAGCAGGGTCGCGTAGTCGGCGTCGGCCTCGGTGAACTCCGGCAGGCCGGTGGTGCGGGCCAGGTAGAGCTCGCCCCAGGCCTGCCCGTGCAGCACGATCGGCGCCACCACGCAGCAGGCCCGGCCGCGCCTGCGCAGCGCGGCGGCGCGCTCCTGGCAGTACGCGCCCGCGGTCGGGTGCGCGTGCCCGGCGTGCGGCTGGGTGTTGTCGGCGGTCTGCACCCAGGCCCGCGGCAGCCGGCCGGTGGTCCAGCGCTCCTCCAGGTACGTGACGATCTCGGGGAAGTCGGCGACCGGGTAGGACTCGTCCTCCGGGAGCTCCTCCTCCCCGGGGGAGAGCGCGCCGTGGTTGACCAGGACCCGCAGCCGGCCGGACTCGCGGTCCCAGACCGAGACCGCGGCCATGGTGGCGCCGAGCGCCTCGGTGGCCCGGACGGCGGCGGCCCGCACGGCCTCCAGCGGGGTGAGCGCGCCGGCCATGTCCTGGGCGAGTTCGACCACGGCCTTCAGCCGCGCGTCGGTGACCGGGCCGTCCCCGGGGGCGCCCCCGGGTTCGGGGACGACGGGCGACGGCGCCGCGGCCTCCGACGGCTCCCGCGTCCGGCCGCGGTCACGGCCGCGGTCCGTCATGATCGCCTCACTGCTCACCGGCTCGCCTCGCTCCCTGTGCCCGGTCCTGCTGGTGGTCCGCCGGGGTGCCCGGGTGCCCGTGGTGCCCGCGCACGTCCGACGGCCGTGCCCGCGCCCCCGGACGGCTCCTGCCCCGTCCGGCGGCCACCACCCGGTGGCCGCTTGCGCGGGGGCGGCGGGGAGGACGGCGGCCGGACCGGGAACCGGGACGAAGGCGCTTGCCCCCAGACTATGGCGGTTTCGTTCGGTTATGCCCCGTTTGCGCGTACGGGCCCACCGCAACGGGCGTCCTTCCACCGTTCGGCTGGTCCCGCGCGCCGCTCCGGACGGCCCCGGGGGCGGCGGTCCGCGGACGGCGGCCGGGTGACCGGCTACTCCGGACGCGGCCGCCGGGAGAGCAGCCAGGGCTCGACCAGCCCGAGTCCGCGCACCGGCCGGCGCCACATCGGCTGCAGGTTGAACCGGTGCCCGGCGTCCGGCCCCGCGACCGGCTGGCCGGACGGCGGCATCCCGGCCGCCGCCGCCAGCGCGTCCGAGAGCCCGGAGCCGTCGGCGTCCGGCGGCGCGACGCTGCCGTTCTGCTCCAGCGCCGCCGCGAACTCGCCGTCGATCAGCACCGCGTCCTTGGGCGCGATCGAGGTGAGCCGGCTGGCCAGGTTCACCGTCGTGCCGAACACGTCGCCCATCCGCGAGGTGACCGTGCCGAAGGCCATGCCGACCCGCAGCGCCGGGATGGTGTCGTCCTCGGCCAGCGCCTCGATCAGGCTCAGCGCGATCCCGGCGGCGGTCACCGGGTCCTCCGAGACGAAGAGGATCTCGTCGCCCAGCGTCTTGATGACCCGGCCGCCCTGGCCCGCGATGAGGTCGGAACAGGTGTTCTCGAAGGTCTCGACCAGCTCGCCGAGCTCCTCCTCCTCCAGCCGCCGCGACAGCCGGGTGAAGCCGACCAGGTCGGCGAAGCCGACCGCGAGCCGGCCGCTGGTGATCTCGTTGTCCTCGGCGGCCTGCACCACCCGGCCGGTGACCGCGGCCAGCTGGCGCCGCCAGACGTACACCAGGAACTGCTCCAGCTCCGGCAGCAGCAGCTCGACCAGCGGGTAGGCGACGTCGGCGCGGGTCAGACCGGGCTCGGCGGACTGGGTGAGGTTGTCCAGGAAGGTGTCCATCTGCCAGCCCGCCAGCCGGGCCGTGGTCTGCCCGGTGGAACGGGCCACCTGGATCGCCATCGACTCGCTCAGCAGACCCGACTCCACCAGACCGGCCAGCCGGCGCAGCGCGATCACGTCGCCGTCTGTCAGCGCCCGGGACTGGCCGATGTCCGGGAAGCCCATCGCCCGCCAGAAACGGGTGGCCAGCTCCATCGGGACGTCGGCGGCCCGGGCGGCCTGGTACGGGGTGTAGCGGCGCGGCGCGTCCAGGATCAGGCGTTCGAGGTCGAGGGCGACCGTCTGGTCGTCGGGGACCACCGGGCCACCGTTGCCCACAGCGCCGTCGCCGCCGCCGTTGCCGCCGTCCTCTGCCACCGTTCCGTCCCCGTGCGGTCGCCGCACTCGCCTCGTGTCCTGCCGGTCCGGGCGCGCCCGCCACCCGGTGGGCAGTGGCGCGCCTCACACTGCTGCCAGGTGGAATGTTCGCACGGAATCGCGCGATCCGGGGCATCCGCCCGAGTCAAGGGGAGGTAAGGGGACGCACCGGCCCCCGCCCGGCGCACGGCGCGGACCGGCCGTTCCCGGCGGCGCGCCCGGCCGTGCCCGGCCACGCCCTACCCCTCGCCGCGCGGCTCCGGGCGCACGTGGACGACGTCCCCCGCGCCGACCGCCCGCCGGGCGCCGTCCGGGGTGCGGACCACCAGCCGGCCGTCGCCGTCCACCGCCACCGCCTCGCCGCGCAGTTCGCGGTCGCCGGGCAGCAGCACCCGCACCGGGCGGCCCAGCGTGGTGCACCGGTCCGCGTACGCGCGCAGCAGGCCGCTGGCGTGCGGGTCGCCGGCGGCGGCCGTCCACTCCCCGTACAGCTCGGCGAACTCGCGCAGCAGGGCGCGCAGCAGGGTGGCCCGGTCGGTGACGGAGGCGCCGGCCAGGGCGAGCGAGGCCGCGGTGGGGACGGGCAGTTCGGCGGCGCGCAGCGAGACGTTCAGGCCGAGGCCGGCGACGACCGCGCCGCCGCTCAGCTCGGTGAGGATGCCGCCGAGCTTGCGCTCCGCGCCGTCGATCTCCGCCTGGAGGTCGTTGGGCCACTTCAGGCCGGCCCCGACCCCGGCGACCCGGTCCAGGGTGCTCGCGGCGGCGACGCCGACCAGGATCGGCAGCCAGCCGTAGCGTTCGACGGGTACCCCGTCCGGGCGAAGCAGGAAGGACAGGAAGAGACCCGAGCGGGCGGGCGCGGTCCACGGCCGTTCGAGGCGGCCCCGGCCGGAGTTCTGGGCCTCGGCGACCAGCACCGCGCCCTGCGGGGCGCCCGCGCGGGCCCGGGCGGCGAGGTCGGTGTTGGTGGAGCCGGTCTCCTCGACGACGTCCAGGGAGGTCCAGAGGCCGCCCGGGAGCAGCAGGTCGCGGCGCAGCGCGGCGGCGTCCAGCGGGGGGCGGTCCAGGTCGGTCCACGGCGACGGCCCGGCGTGGCCGAGGCCGCGCAGTCCGCTGCGGCGGCGAGGGGTTCCGGGCGTGTCGGCGGTGTCGGAGGTCATGCGGCTCACCCTAGGACGCGCCGGGCGCTCCCGCGGGCGGACGGACGCGCGGGCGGGCAGGCCGCAGGCCGTCCCATCGTCCCCCACAACCCGCGACGGCCACACTGTGTCGCTGGCCATAACCGCCGGACGTTACGTCCGGCCCTCCGCGCTGGCTACGCTACCCAACGGTAGTTCGTTGTGCCGCCCTGCACCCCTTCGTCCGCGCCGGCCCCCACCCGGCCCGCGCGCCCCCGAGAACAGGCGCGGCCCATGGATCAGGGAGAGCCACCGGAATGACCGAGGCGCCGTACGACCCGCACACCACCGCCGGAAAGCTCGCCGACCTCCGGCGCAGGATCGACGAGGCGGTCCACTCCGGCTCCGCCAAGGCGGTCGAGAAGCAGCACACCAGGGGCAAGCTGACGGCCCGCGAGCGGGTCGCGGAACTGCTGGACGAGGACTCCTTCGTCGAGTTCGACGAGTTCGCCCGGCACCGCTCCACCAACTTCGGCCAGGAGCGGAACCGCCCCTACGGCGACGGCGTGGTGACCGGCTACGGCACCGTCGACGGCCGTCAGGTCGCGGTGTTCGCCCAGGACTTCACCGTCTTCGGCGGCTCGCTCGGCGAGGTCTTCGGCGAGAAGATCGTCAAGGTCATGGACTTCGCGCTGAAGACCGGCTGCCCGGTCATCGGCATCAACGACTCCGGCGGCGCCCGGATCCAGGAGGGCGTGGTCTCGCTCGGCCTGTACGGCGAGATCTTCCGCCGCAACGTGCACGCCTCCGGGGTGATCCCGCAGATCTCGCTGATCATGGGCCCCTGCGCGGGCGGTGCGGTCTACTCCCCCGCGATCACCGACTTCGTGGTGATGGCCGACCGGACCTCGCACATGTTCATCACCGGCCCCGACGTGATCAGGACCGTCACCGGCGAGGACGTCGGCATGGAGGAGCTGGGCGGCGCCCGGACCCACAACACCAAGTCCGGCAACGCCCACTACCTGGCCTCGGACGAGAAGGAGGCGGTCGAGTACGTCAAGAGCCTCCTGTCGTACCTGCCGTCGAACAACCTCTCGGACCCGCCGTCCTTCCCGGAGGAGGCGGACCTGTCCGTCACCGGCGCGGACCTCGAACTCGACACCCTGGTGCCGGACTCGGCGAACCAGCCGTACGACATGCACACGGTGATCGAGCACGTCCTCGACGACGGCGAGTTCCTGGAGACCCAGCCGCTCTACGCGGGCAACATCATCACCGGCTTCGGCCGGGTCGAGGGCCACCCGGTCGGCATCGTCGGCAGCCAGCCGATGGACCTCGCGGGCTGCCTGGACATCGCCGCCAGCGAGAAGGCCGCCCGGTTCATCCGCACCTGCGACTCCTTCAACGTCCCGGTGATCACCTTCGTCGACGTGCCCGGCTTCCTGCCCGGCACCGAGCAGGAGTGGAACGGCATCATCCGCCGCGGCGCCAAGCTGATCTACGCCTACGCCGAGGCCACCGTGCCGCTGATCACCGTGATCACCCGCAAGGCCTTCGGCGGTGCCTACGACGTCATGGGGTCCAAGCACCTGGGCGCGGACCTCAACCTGGCCTGGCCGACCGCGCAGATCGCCGTGATGGGCGCGCAGGGCGCCGTCAACATCCTGCACCGGCGGGAGATCGCCGAGGCCGAGGAGGCCGGGCACGCCGACGAGAAGCGGGCCGAGCTGATCGCCTCCTACGAGGACACCCTGCTCAACCCGTACCTGGCCGCCGAACGCGGCTACGTGGACGCCGTCATCGCGCCCAGCGAGACCCGCCGGCACATCGTCCGCGGGCTGCGCGCGCTGCGCGGCAAGCGCGAGACGCTGCCGCCGAAGAAGCACGGCAACATCCCGCTGTAGTGGCTCCGAGCAGGAGGACCGCGAGAGGATTGAGCATGGCCCCGATCCACGTGCTGCACGGGCAGCCGACCCCCGAGGAGCTGGCCACCGTCCTGGCGGTGGTCCAGGCCCGGGCCGCCGCCGCACAGGCCGCCGCCGAGGCGGCCCGCCGGGCCGGCGCCGGCCCGGACTCCGCCTGGAACGACCGCGCGCGCCGGCTGCGCGCCGCTCCGCGCCCCGGTGTGAACGCCTGGCGCACCTCGGGCTGGGCCGGATAGGGCGCACACCCCGGCCCACCGGCGCCGGCCCGCACCGGCCGCCCCGGGGGGCCGCCACGGGCACCCGCCCGGGGCGGCCCCCCGCCGTACGCGCACGGGCCCGGGCTCTCCCCGCCCTGCGGCGTCCTCGCTCTGCAAAGCGCACGGAAGCCTTGCGGCACAAGGCCACTCGCCGCTCTGCGGAGTCCACGGGGGCTCCGCGGAGCAGCGAGCCGCTCCGCATAAGCCCGGATTGCCCCGAAAGCTGAGTACGGATACTCAGGCGCCGCACCGCCCTCCCGGAGCACCCTGGAGCGATGCTCTGGTCAGACCCCCGCGACGAGCCCTCCCCGGAGGCCCGCCGGATGCAGCGCCGGCTGCACCGGGCCGGCCACGTGCTCGCCGTCCTCGCCCTGCTGATCGCCGTCCTGCTGATGATCTGACGATCACCGGACGGCCGCCCCGGGCGCCCCTCTACCCTGGTGGGCATGACCGACCGCCGCACCCTCGTCCTCGCCTCCGCCTCCCCCGCCCGCCTCGGGCTGCTCCGCCAGGCGGGCCTCGACCCGCGCGTGGTGGTCAGCGGCGTCGACGAGGACGCCCTCACCGCCGCCACCCCCGCCGAACTCGCGCTCGTCCTCGCCGAGGCCAAGGCGAAGGCCGTCGCCGCCGGCCTCACCGAGGGCGAACTCGTCATCGGCTGCGACTCGGTGCTCGAACTGGACGGCCTGGCCCTCGGCAAGCCCGCCGACGGGACCGAGGCGCTGGCCCGCTGGCGGTCGATGCGCGGCCGGGCCGGCGTGCTGCGCACCGGGCACTGCGTGATCGACACCGCCACCGGCCGGCGGGCCTCCGCGACCGCCTCCACCACCGTCCGCTTCGGCACCCCGGACGACGCCGAGGTCGCCGCCTACATCGCCACCGGCGAACCGCTGCACGTGGCCGGCGCGTTCACCCTGGACGGCCGGTCCGCGCCGTTCGTGGAGGGCATCGACGGCGACCCGGGCAACGTCATCGGCCTCTCGCTGCCGCTGCTGCGCCGGCTGCTCGCCGACCTGGACGTCCGCATCACCGACCTCTGGGCCTGACGGAGCCCGCCCGGCCCCCCGGCCGCCCCACGAGCGGCCGGTGACGGCGCGTGCGGAAAACCGGACGATCCGCACCAACTGACCGGTTGATAACCTCGTTCGGGGCACGCCGGGGCGCGCCCGGGGGCGCCCGCGCCCCGAACCGACGGGGGAGGTGGCGAGCGGATGACCGACGGTCTGCTCAACGTCCTGCTGGGCCTGCTGGCCAGCGCCATCAGTGCCGCGCTCGGCTGGCTCGGCCAGAGCCTGCGCCGAAGACGGCGGCTGGAGCGGACCAGGGCGTTCCTGGGTCTGCCCGCCGGCAGCGAGTGCCTGATCGTGGTCAACCGCAGCATCGGCACCGGAGCGCACCCCCGGACGGTCACCCGGCGCGACGCCTATGCGCTGATGGAGCTGGCCGCGCTGGTGAAGGAGTGCGGCGCGCACGCCGACCTGGTCGCCCACGACGCCGCGCCGCGCGGGCTCGGCACCAGGACCGAACTCTGCTTCGGCGGCCCGGTCTCCAACGAGCGGATGGCCGCCCACCTGGCCTGGGGCCTGCCCGGGGTGACCGTCTCCAGCGACCACTCGGAGCTGGACAACACCATCACCGTCGACGGCCGCTCCTACACCGCCGACGTGCACACCGCGGAGTACGTCCTGGTGGCCCGGCTGGCCACCCCCGGGGGCGGCCGCCCGGTCTTCCTGATCTCCGGACAGACCGGCATCGCGAACCACGCCGGTGTCCGCTTCCTGGTGACCCACCACCGCCGGCTGACCCGGCGCCACGGCACGGACGGCACCTTCGCCCTGCTGCTCCGGGTGGTCAACCCGGCGGCCTACGGGCCGGACGTCGTCGAGCCGGTCGCCGACGTCACCGCCGCGGCCCTGGCACCCGCCCCGGCCGGTGCCCCCGACGGCGCCCCCGGCACGGCCGGCCCCGCGGCGCGGCCCGCACCCTCCCCCGCCGCTTGAGCCCGGCTCTCGGGGTGCTTGGGTGTGGCTAAGGCCACCACCCCGCCACGCCGCCCCGTCACCGAGCGCGAGCGCCGCGGCGCGGCGGCCGTACCGGCCACCACCTGCGCGGACGGCCGACGGGCCGTCCACCGCCCGCCGGAACGCATCACCCTCCGTGTGGGATAGTTCACAACCTGGGGCTACTCGCCGGTACTGCCCAGGAATCCATAAACTCGACGAGGTTCAAGAAGGGAGCCACAGTGCGCAAGGTGCTCATCGCCAACCGCGGGGAAATCGCCGTCCGCGTCGCCCGTGCCTGCTCGGACGCCGGTATCGCCAGCGTCGCCGTCTACGCCGAGCCGGACCGGGATGCGCTGCACGTCCGCGCGGCCGACGAGGCTTACGCGCTGGGCGGCGACACCCCCGGCACCAGCTACCTGGACATCGCCAAGGTGCTCCAGGCCGCCGCCGACTCGGGCGCGGACGCCGTCCACCCGGGCTACGGCTTCCTGTCGGAGAACGCCGACTTCGCCCAGGCCGTCATCGACGCGGGCCTCACCTGGATCGGTCCGCCGCCGCAGGCCATCCGCGACCTCGGTGACAAGGTGACCGCCCGGCACGTGGCGCAGCGCGCCGGTGCCCCGCTGGTGGCCGGTACGCCGAACCCGGTGTCGGGTGCGGACGAGGTCGTGGACTTCGCCCGGGAGCACGGGCTGCCGGTCGCCATCAAGGCGGCGTTCGGCGGTGGCGGCCGCGGTCTGAAGGTCGCGCGCTCGCTGGAGGAGATCCCGGAGCTGTACGAGTCCGCGGTGCGCGAGGCGGTCGCGGCGTTCGGCCGGGGCGAGTGCTTCGTGGAGCGCTACCTGGACAACCCGCGGCACGTGGAGACCCAGTGCCTGGCCGACAAGCACGGCAACGTGGTGGTGGTCTCGACCCGTGACTGTTCGCTGCAGCGCCGGCACCAGAAGCTGGTCGAGGAGGCGCCCGCGCCGTTCCTGACCGCCGAGCAGAACGCCGAGCTGTACCGGGCGTCGAAGGCGATCCTGAAGGAGGCCGGCTACGAGGGCGCCGGCACCTGCGAGTTCCTGGTGGCGCTGGACGGCACGATCTCCTTCCTTGAGGTCAACACCCGTCTGCAGGTGGAGCACCCGGTCACCGAGGAGGTCACCGGGATCGACCTGGTCCGGGAGATGTTCCGGATCGCGGACGGCGAGGAGCTGGGGTACGGCGACCCGGAGGTGCGGGGTCACTCCTTCGAGTTCCGCATCAACGGCGAGGACCCGGGCCGCAACTTCCTGCCGGCGCCGGGCACGGTGACGCTGTTCGCGCCGCCGTCGGGTCCGGGCGTCCGGCTGGACTCGGGCGTGGAGACCGGGTCGGTGATCGGTCCGGCGTGGGACTCGCTGCTGGCGAAGCTGATCGTGTCGGGCCGGGACCGCAAGCAGGCGCTGGAGCGGGCGAAGCGGGCGCTGGCGGAGTTCCGGGTGGAGGGCATGGCGACGGCCATCCCGTTCCACCGGGCGGTCGTGACGGACCCGGCGTTCGCGCCGGAGGTGCACGGCGGCGACGGGCCGTTCCAGGTCTTCACCCGGTGGATCGAGACCGGCTTCGACAACACCGTCCCCCCGTTCGCCGGTGCGGCGGGCGAGGGCGAGGAGGCGGAGGGCCGGGAGACCGTGGTCGTCGAGGTCGGCGGCAAGCGGATCGAGGTCTCGCTGCCGTCCTCGCTGGGTGTCGCCGCGGCTCCGGCGGCCGGTGCGGGGGCCACGAAGGCCAAGCGCCGGGTGGGTGCGAAGAAGGCCGGTTCGGCGGTCAGCGGTGACACGCTGGCGTCGCCGATGCAGGGCACCATCGTCAAGGTCGCGGTGGAGGAGGGTCAGGTCGTCGCGGAGGGCGAACTGATCGTCGTCCTGGAGGCGATGAAGATGGAGCAGCCGCTGAACGCGCACCGGGCGGGCACCGTGGTCGGCCTCAAGGCCGAGGTGGGGGCGAGCGTCTCCAGCGGTGCGGCGCTCTGCGAGATCAAGGACTGACGCGTTCCGCGACGTTCCGCCGCCGGTCCGTACACCTCCGGGTGTGCGGACCGGTCGTGTTTTCGGCGGTGGTGCGATCCGGTGGTGCGGCGGGTGGGTCGGTGCGTTCCGGCCAGGGGGGGCGTATCCGCCGGAATGCGGGGCTCAGCGTGCGCGCGGCAGGCCGAGTTCGGCGAGTCTGGCGGGCAGGGTGCCGCCCGGTCCGCCGGGCCCGCCGTGGGCGCCCGGCCGGCGCTGGCCGGGCAGCGGGGCGGCGCCGGGGGGCGGCGGGACGGCGCGGCGGACCGGGGGACCGGGCTGGGTGTGGTGGACGGGGCCGCTGCCGGTGCCGTGCACGGGGGTGTCGCCGGGCGGCGGGGCGCCGAGCGGCGCGAGGTCGATCTGCACGCCGCAGTCGGCGAGCGCGTCGAGTTCGCGTGCGGTGGCGTCGTCGGCGGTGGCGTGCTCGTCGGTGACGAGGCGGGTGATGTTCTCGGTGGGGACGGTCTGGAACATGCTGTCCGCGCCGAGCTTGGTGTGGTCGGCGAGGATGATCACCTCGGCGGCCGACTGCACCAGGGCCCGGTCCACGCTCGCGGAGAGCATGTTCGTGGTCGACAGGCCGCGTTCGGCGGTCAGTCCGCTGCCCGAGACGAAGGCCTTGGTGACCCGCAACCCGTGCAGGGACTGCTCGGCCCCGCTGCCCACGAGGGCGTAGTTGGAGCCGCGCAGGGTGCCGCCGGTCATCACCACCTCGACGCGGTTGGCGTGCGCGAGGGCCTGCGCCACGAGCAGCGAGTTGGTGACGACGGTCAGCCCGGGCACCCTGGCGAGCCGGCGGGCCAGCTCCTGGGTGGTGGTGCCGGCGCCGACGACGACGGCGTCGCCCTCCTCCACCAGGCCGGCGGCGAGATCGGCGATGGCGCTCTTCTCGGCGGCGGACAGGTGGGTCTTCTGCGGGTAGCCGGGTTCGCGGCTGAAGCCGCCGGGGAGCACCGCGCCGCCGTGCCGGCGGTCGAGGAGCCCTTCTGCCTCCAGGGCCCGTACGTCGCGGCGCACGGTCACTTCGGAGGTCTGGACGACGCGGGCCAACTCCCGGAGCGAGACCGCTCCGTTGGCGCGCACCATTTCGAGGATCAACTGGCGACGTTCTGCTGCAAACACAGAACCGACGGTAACCCGCGTGACCGTCTGCTTTCAGGCGTTTGCTGCTAGTAGCGGGAATTGCTCACGCCGGAGCGGCGCATGACCGTACAATCCGCGCCGTCGGCACTCCGGGACTGCGCCCGCCGTCCGGGTGACGCGCCGGGGTGCGCGAAGGGCGGCCGCCGGCCGGCGACCGCCCTCAACTGGGCGCCCTGGGCTCAGGATTCGCCCTCGTCGCGCTTGCGGATGTGGAGCTGGCGGGCGGCCTCGGCGGTGGAGCCGGAGACCGACGGGTAGACGGTGAAGGCGCTGGCCACCTGTTCGACCGTCAGATTGGCGTCCACCGCGAGCGAGATCGAGTGGATGAGTTCGCTGGCGCGCGGGGCGACGACCACGCCGCCGACCACGATGCCGGTGCCGGGGCGGCAGAACAGCTTCACGAAGCCGTCGCGGATGCCCTGCATCTTGGCCCGCGGGTTGCCGCGCAGCGGGAGCTTGACCTCGACGGCGTCCATCTTGCCGCACTCCACGTCGGCGGCGGTGTAGCCGACGGTGGCGATCTCGGGGTCGGTGAAGACGTTGGAGGCCACGGTCTTGAGGTTCAACGGCTGCACCGCGTCGCCGAGGGCGTGGTACATGGCGATGCGGCCCTGCATGGCCGCCACCGAGGCGAGCATGAAGACACCGGTGCAGTCGCCGGCCGCGTAGACGCCGGGGGCGCTGGTGCGGGAGACCCGGTCGACCTGGATCTGGCCCCAGTCGTTGAGCTTGACCCCGGCCTCCTCCAGGCCCATCCCGGCGGTGTTGGGGATCGAGCCGACCGCCATCAGGCAGTGGGTGCCCTCGATCACGGTGCCGTCGGCGAGGACGACCTCGACCGTGTCGCCGAGCCGCTTGACGCTCTCGGCGCGGGAGCGGCCCATGACGTTCATGCCGCGGCGGCGGAAGACCTCCTCCAGCACCTCGGCGGCGTCCGGGTCCTCGCCGGGGAGCACCCGGTCGCGCGAGGAGACCAGGGTGACCCTGGAGCCCAGCGCCTGGTAGGCGCCGGCGAACTCGGCGCCGGTGACGCCGGAGCCGACCACGATCAGCTCGCGGGGCAGCTCCTCCAGGTCGTAGACCTGGGTCCAGGTGAGGATCCGCTCGCCGTCGGGCTGGGCGTCGGGCAGTTCGCGGGGGTGGGCGCCGGTGGCGATCAGCACGGCGTCGGCGCGCAGCGACTGGACGCTGCCGTCGGGCGCGTCCACCAGGACCTCGCGGGAGCCGTCGGCGGCCTGGCCACCGCCGCCGAGCCGGCCGCGGCCGCGCAGCACGGTGACGCCGGCCCGGGTGACGGACTGGGTGATGTCGTGCGACTGGGCGATCGCCAGGCGCTTCACACGGCGGTTGACCTTGCCGAGGTCGACGCCGACCACGCGGGCGGGGGTGTCGATGTGGGGGGTGTCGTCGGCGACGATGATGCCGAGTTCCTCGTACGAGCTGTCGAAGGTCGTCATCACCTCCGCCGTCGCGATCAGCGTCTTCGACGGCACGCAGTCCGTGAGCACCGCCGATCCGCCCAGGCCGTCGCGGTCGACGACGGTCACCTCCGCGCCGAGCTGGGCGGCGACGAGCGCCGCCTCGTAGCCGCCGGGTCCGCCACCGATGATCACGATCCGAGTCACGTGACCCATTGTCCCGCACGCCGGTGGCACTGCCACGCCGGGGTCGGGGCTTCTGTCGGATCGGCCGGTGAACGTAGGCTTCGCCCCATGCCCCTTTACGCCGCGTATGCCACGAACCTCGATGCCCGGCAGATGACCCGCCGCGCTCCGCACTCGCCGCTGCGCGGCACCGGGTGGCTGACCGGCTGGCGGCTCACCTTCGGCGGTGAACACCTCGGCTGGGAGGGTTCGCTGGCCACCGTGGTGGAGGACGAGAAGGACCAGGTCTTCGTCTCGCTGTACGACGTGGCACCGATGGACGAGGAGGGCCTCGACCGCTGGGAGGGCGTCCAGCTCGGCATCTACCGCAAGACCAGGCTGCGGGCGCAGACCCTGGACGGGGACGTGCCGGTGTGGACGTACGTGCTGAACGACTACGAGGGCGGCCTGCCCGCGGCCCGTTACCTGGGGCTGATCGCGGACGCGGCGGAGAGCGCCGGCGCCCCCGACGACTACGTGCTGGACCTGCGCCGCCGCCCCTGCTGAGCGCGGCGGGGTCAGTTCCCCGGGCCGCCGACCGCCCGGGCCAGTGCCCCGGCGGTCGCGGCGCGCCGCGCCGGGTCGGTGCGCAGCGGGTTGGCGAGTTCGACGTGGACCCAGGGCGCGCCGAGGGCGGCGGCGGAGCGGCCCTCGACGTTGGTGGTGCCCGCGAGCCGTCCGCACTTCCCCCGCCAGGCGCGGCAGACCGCGAGTCCGGTGGCGTCCAGGGCGGCGGCGGCGCGCTCGGCGGTGTCGCCGGCCGGTCCGGCGCCGCTGGAGACGACGGCGTCGGTGCCGGGCAGGCCGTCCTCGTCGAAGCCGTGCAGTTGCAGGCCGGGCAGGGCGCGGGCGGTGAGTGCCCCGACGACGGCGGCGAAGACGGTGTCGTCGCGGTGGGCGACGTCGGCCGCGCCGTCGGTGCCGGCCCGGCGGTGGGCTCCGGCGAGGACGAGGACGCCGCCGGGGGCGAGCCGGAACAGGTCGACGCCGAGGAGTTCGGTGCGGCTGTCGGCGACGGGGTGGGGGATCTGGGCGGACCAGGTGGTGCGGGTGGAGAGGTCGAGGTAGACGCGGCCCCAGCCGCGCGGGTCCGTTCCCGAGGCGTCGGCGATCTCGGCGGTGCGGCGGCCGCTGACGGTGTCGGTGAACTCGGTGAGCCGGTAGCCGGCGGCGGCCAGGAGGCGGTCGGCCCGGTCGGGCCGTCCGTCGACGGCGCGGGCGACGCCCTCCGCCACGGCGCGGCGGGCGGCGGGGTCCGGGACGGCGTAGGGGCCGGTGACGGAGAAGCCGGCGGTGTAGGCGTCGACGCGGGCCGCGAGGTCCACGGGGCGCGGGCCGGACGGGGCCGCCGGGGCGGCGGGCGCGGATCCGGGGGCGGCTCCCGGCGCGGGGCCGGCGGGCGGCGCCGCGGCGGTGGCCGCGGGGCCCGCCGAGGGGTCGTGGGCGGCGAGGGTGAGCCCGGCGGCGAGGACCACGAGGGCGGCGAGGGCGGCGAGCGCCACCACGGGCCGCCGCCCCGCGCGTCGGATTTCCGGTCTCTCCATGAGAGGAGAACCTATCGCGCAAACCATTCTTTCCATGATCAAAAATGATTGTGATCGAAGTTCCCCCTTTTTGATATCGAAAAGAGACGGAATAACCGAAACCGGTTCGTACGCTTCTCGGGTTTCGGCCGGGCGCGACCCCGGTCGCGGTGGGGCTCCAGGGGTGGGTGGCGCACTGCCGCCCGACGCACCCGGACCCGACCCGACTCCCCCGATGAGGCGCCACCCGTGAGCACGGCCCCCACCCCGCCGCGACAGCACCGTTCGCGCAAACGGGCCGACATGCCGCTGCTCGGGGGCATCCGCCCGCCGATCACCCTGCTGCTCGTCCTGCTGACGGCCGTCGCCGTGGTCACCGCGCTGGCCGTCGGCGGCCTGCGGGTCGACGACACCCCGCAGGCGGTCCGCGAGTCCCACCAGTACGCCGCCGAGGACACCGCCCTGTCGCTGCGGGCCGGCCTCCGGGAGAACACCACCGACCTGCTGCGCTCCGCCGCCCGCTACGACCGGGAGGCCGCCGACCCCGCCGAGGTGCTCACCGCGCTCGGCCGCGCCTACCGCAAGTGGCGCGGCACCGTGATCGTCCGCCCGGACACCGGCCGGCTGCTCGCCGCGCACGGCGAGACCGTCCCGCTGGCCGGCCTCGACCTCGGCCGGGTCACCGACACCGCGCCCGCGCCACTGCTGGTGCCGTCCGCCGCCGGGACCAGACTGCTCACCTTCGCGCTGGTCTCCACCAGGAGCGAGGGCCGGGCGCTGCTGGTCGCCTCCGACACCCTGCGGCTGCCCGGCACCACCACCCGCGACGGCCAGACCGTCCAGGTCCTCGACGCCGCCGGCACCGTCCTCGACACCACCGGCACCGCGCTGACCGACGAGGCGGCGCGGTGGACGGCCGCCACCGCCCGCGAACGGGTCGCCGAACGCACCCGCGAACGCGCGGACGGCCGCCCGGCCCCCGGCACCCGCCTCTCCGGCAGCCTGGCCGGCGCCCCCGACCCCCGGGGCGTGCGCCGGGTGGCCGGCTGGGCCGCCGTCGCCGGCGACGGCCCGCAGGACCCGGCCGCCCCGCTCGGGCTCACCGTCCTGTCCACCGGCACCGTCGACGGCAAGACCGCCGGCCTGCGCCACCCCGCCCTCGGCCTGACCGCCGCCGGCGCCCTGCTGGTACTCGCCCTGCTGCTGGCCCGGTTCCTGCGCCGCACCCTCCAGCGCCCGCTGCTGCGGCTCTTCGTGGACGCCCGCCGGCTCACCCGGGGCGAGCTGGACCGGCCGGTCCGGGGCCCGCGGCGCGGCGAGACCGGACGGATCGGCCGCGCCCTGGAGGAACTGCGGCGCCAGCTCCTCGACCCCGGCCGCCCGCCGGCCCCCGCACCCGCCGCCCGCCGCCGCCTTCCGGGCGCCGCGCTGCCGATCGGCCTGTGCGCGGCCGTCGTGCTCGGCTGGTCGGCCCCGCTGCTGCTGCTCGGCGGCAGCGGCGGCGAGGTCCGCGTCCCCACCCAGGTGGTGGCCGGCCAGCGCGACCGCACCGACAACGCCGCCGACCGCCTGCGCCAGGCCCTCAACGAGGGCTACGCCGACCTGCGCGCGCTCGCCCCCGAACTCTCCACCGCCTCCGTCGGCACCGCCCGGACCCTGCTGCGCACCGCCCTCGCCCAGCACGAGCGCTACCGCGCGCTGTACGTCCTCGGCGCCGACGGCGAGGTGCTGGCCCGGGCCGGCGAGGAGCCGCACCGCACCGGCCCGGCGGCGCTCGGTCCGGGCGGCGTCCTGCTGCTCAACACCTCCGGCCGGGAACCCCGGATCGCCGCCCGGGCCCCGCTCGCCGCCGACGGCGCCCCGCTCGGCGAGGACGCCGGGGCCGCCGACGGGACGGACGGCACCGCCCCCGGGCCCGTCCTGGTCGGCGAGTTCCGCACCGACTTCCTCGGCGGGCTGCTCGACCGGCCCGGCCTCGGCCGGGTCTGGCTGCTCGACGACCGGCGCCGGGTGCTCGCCGCCAACGGGGCGTACAGCTCCTTCGGCGAACTCCCCGAGAGCCGTGCCCGGGCCGTCCTGGACACCGCGACCGGCACCACCGCGGGCAGTGCGGCGGGCACCGGGGCCGGAGCCGCGGCGGGGGCGGGGGCGGCGCCGTCGGCCACCGGGCCGAAGCGCCCCGCCGCCGACGTCGTCCGCACCGACGGCGACCCGGTGCTGCTCGCCGCCGCCCCGCTCGGCGGACGCGGCGCCGTCGCCCGGCTCGGCTGGTCCGTCGTCACCGCCCACCCGGTGTCCTGGCTGCACCTCGACCAGAACCGGGCCGACCGGCGCGCCGTCCTGGCCGGCATGCTCGGTCTGGCCGCCGCCGCGCTCTGCCTGGGCTGGCTGTTCGTCGCCGTCGGCCTGCCGCTGCGCCGGCTCGCCGCGAGCGCCGAGGCGCTGGCCGCCGGGGACCGGCGCACCGTCCTCCACCCCGTCCACCACGACGAGGTCGGCGCCGTCGCCCGCAGCCTGGAACTGATCCGGCAGGACCTGGAACGCGCCGGGCGCGACCACCGCGTCCCCTCCACCGCCACCGTCGTGACCGCCGCCGGCGCCGCCACCGCCGCCCGCTGAGAGGCACCCGTGCTCTTCCTCTACCTCGTGCTGCTGCTCTGCTGCGCCGTCCTGCTGGTGGCCGGCGTCGTCGAGCAGCGCCGGCACTTCGCCGCGCTGGACCAGATCCCCACCCGGGTGCTGGTCAACGGCATCCGCGGCAAGAGCTCGATCACCCGGCTGTGCGCGGGCGCGCTGCGCGGCGGCGGCCTGGTCACCGTCGCCAAGACCACCGGCACCGCCGCCCGGTTCATCCACCCGGACGCCACCGAGGAACCGGTCCACCGCAAGTTCGGCATCGCCAACGTGGTCGAGCAGATCGGCATCGTCCGGCGCGCCGCCGCCTACCGGCCGCACGCGCTGGTGATCGAGTGCATGGCCGTCATGCCCGCGCTGCAGGAGGTCAACCAGACCAAGCTGATCCGCTCCACCATCGGCGTGCTCTGCAACGTCCGCGAGGACCACCTCGCCGAGATGGGCCCGACCCTGGACGACGTCGCCCGTTCGCTGTCCCGCTCGATGCCGGTCGGCGGCGTCTGCGTCACCGCCGAGCGCGAGCGCGCGCACATCCTGCGCGAGGAGGCCGCCCGGCGGGACTGCGAGCTGATCGTCGTCGACCCCGAATCGGTGAGCGACGAGGAGCTGCGCGGCTTCGGCTGGTTCACCTTCAAGGAGAACGTCGCCATCGCGCTGGCCGTCGCCGAACTGCTCGGCGTGGACCGGACGGCCGCGCTGCACGGCATGTGGGCGGCCCCGCCGGACCCGGGCGTGCTCTCGGTCGAGCGGTACCGGACGGCCGACGGCAGGCGCCTGCGGTTCGCCAACGTCTTCGCCGCCAACGACCCCGAGTCGACGCTGATGAACGTCCGTCAGCTGGAGGGCCTCGGCGCGATCCACCGCCCGCTCAACGTGGTGGTCAACTGCCGCCCGGACCGGGTGGAGCGCAACGGCCAGATGGGCCGGATCGTGCCGGAGCTCGACCCGGACACCGTCTTCCTGATCGGCCACCCCACCAGGAGCGCCAGGGACGCGATCCCGGCCGGCTGGACCGGGCGGGTGGTCGACCTCGGCGGCGACCGGCGGGAGGCGGCGGAACTCACCGCCGAGCTGCTGGGCGCGCTCGGACCCGACTCCTCGCTGGTCGCGATCGGCAACATCCACGGCCAGGGCGAGCTGTTCCTGGAGGAGCTCGCCCGGCTCGCCCCGGACGACGGCGGGGAGGACGACCGGCCGCAGGCCGCCGGGCACGCGTACGAGCCTGAGCCACTGCCGGAGCCCGAGCCGGAGCCCGAGCCGGTGTACGGGTCCGGCTACGGGATCCCGTACCAGCAGTCGTACGACCAGCCGTACCCGTACCTGCCGCCGGGCGAGCCCGTGCACGTCCCCGAGCCGCTGCCCGACTCCTGGTTCGGACCGGCCGCCGTCCCCCACCCGCGGACCGCCCGGCCCGGGCCTCACGAACCGTATGTGCAGTACGAGCAGCACGAGCAGCACGGGTCCCGAGTGCCGTACGAGCCGTACGAGCCGTACGAGCCGTACGAGCCGTACGAGCCACACCCGCCGTACGAACCGCACCCGCCGCATGCACCGCACGAGCCGTACGACCCCCGTCACCACCGCCGCCACGGAGACCCGTTGTGATCCCCACCGAGCTCACCCCCGAGATCGCCGCCCTCGGCATCGCGCTCGGCCTGGTCTTCTCCCTGGTCTGCTACCTGACCACCAACCTCTCCCCCGGCGGGATGATCACCCCCGGCTGGCTGGCCCTGACCCTGGTCGAGGACCTCCAGCGGGTGGCGATCGTGGCCGGTGTCACCGTGCTCACCTACCTGGTCACCCGGGTCGTCCAGAAGCTGGTGATCCTCTACGGCAAGCGGCTGTTCGCCGCCGTGGTGCTGGTCGGCGTCCTGCTCCAGGCCACGGTGATGCTGGTCCTCCAGCACGAGCTGCCCACCCTGTACGCCAACCAGACGCTGGGCTTCATCGTCCCCGGCCTGATCGCCTACCAGCTGGTCCGCCAGCCGCGGGCGGCCACCCTGACCGCCACCACCACGGTGACCCTCGCCACCTACGTGGTGCTCACCGCCGGTGTGCTGCTCGGTGCCCTCCCCGGCACCTGAGCCCCCGCCTGCCCCGCCCCTGCCGTCCCGCCCCGCCCCTCCCGCCCCGGAGCCCGAACACCTCCATGCCCGTGACCCCGAAGTCCCTGCTCGGCGGCGCCCTCGCCGTCACCCTGCTGGCCGCGAGCGGCTACCTCACCGTCGAACTGCGCCAGCGCGACCGGCAGCCCGTGCCGACCGGCGGCACCGCGCCGCTGCTCACCGCCCCGGCCGCCGCACCCACCGCGCCCGGGGCCGCCGGCACCGCCGCGGCCGCCGCCGGCCCGCGCTACGAGCGGCTTCCCGGGCCCGACCGCACGGTGGTGCGCGACGCCCGCGGCGGTGTCCTCGCCACCCTCACGGACGGCGCCCGCACCGCCGTGCTGACCGGCCCCAGCCGCACCTTCACCGAGCCCGGGACCACCACCGCCGTCCTGACCGGTGACAGCTGGGTCCGGCTGATGCCGCAGCCCTGGAGGGCCGGGGCGGAGAACGAGGCCTGGTTCCGCACCTGGTTCGGCCGCTACCTGGGCTCCACCGACGAGGACGTGCTCGCGGTCGCGACCCAGTACCTGGCGGGCGCCCCGGAGGCCAAGGACGCCAAGGGCGTGCGCTTCCGGGGCGACGCGTCGTTCGGCCCGCTCAACCCCGACGGCTCGGCCGGCAACGACCTGCGCCTGGAGCAGACCGACTTCTTCGACTACCTCGGCGTCCCGTACACCTTCGCCGACAAGGTCACCAGGCGTCCGGACCGGACCAGGTACGGCGCGTTCGACTGCTCCGGCTTCGTGCGCATGGTGTACGGCTACCGCTCCGGCTACCCGCTGCTGTCCAGGGACGCGCCCGGCCCGGGCCTGCCGCGCACCGCCAACGGCCTGGCCCGGACGGGGCCCGGGGTCCCGGTGCTGCCGCTGACCACCGCGCCCGGCTCGGACACCACGGTCCGGCCGGCCTCCACGGACCCGCTGCTCCCCGGCGACCTGGTCTTCTTCGAGATCGACGCCCGCACCGGCGCACGGCTCGACCACACCGGCATCTACCTGGGCCTGGACACCGACGGACACCCGCGGTACGTCTCCAGCCGCGAGGAGGCGGACGGCCCGACCTTCGGCGACAGGGGCGGCACCGCCCGGCTGGACGACAACGGGCTCTACGCCAAGGGCCTGCGCAGCGCCAAGCGGCTGTAGGGCACGGCGCCCGGACAGCGGCGGGCGACGCGGCCACGGGCGGCGGACAGCGGGCGGCGCGGCGGGCGGCGGACCGCGGCCGGAGGGGCACCCGCCGACCGTGCGGAGCTGCGGTTCCACACCGCCCGGGTAACGATCCGGCACGTCGTACCAGGATTTTCTACGCGCGTAGCCGTTTCCCGTCTATCCTCGACGCGTGAACGCATCTCCTGAGTCGGTCGTCTCCGCCGACCCCTACGCCGCCGCCCAGGCCGCCGCCGAGCGCCTGCGCGAGCTGACCGGTGCCGAGCGCCACGACGTCGCCCTGGTGATGGGCTCCGGCTGGGTGCCGGCCGCCGACGCCCTCGGCGAGACGGTGGCGGAGTTCCCGGTCACCGACCTGCCGGGCTTCCCCGCCCCCGCCGTGGCCGGCCACGCCGGAAAGATCCGCTCGGTGAGGATCGGCGAGAAGCGCGCCCTGATCTTCCTCGGCCGCAACCACTACTACGAGGGCCACGGCGTCGCCACGGTCGTCCACGGCGTGCGCACCGCCGCCGCGGCCGGCTGCGGGATCATCGTGCTGACCAACGGCTGCGGCGGCCTGCGCCCCACCTGGACGCCCGGCCAGCCGGTCCTGATCAGCGACCACATCAACCTGACCGCCGACTCCCCGATCGTCGGCGCGAACTTCGTGGACCTCACCGACCTCTACTCGCAGCGGCTGCGCACGCTCTGCCGCGAGGTCGACCCGAGCCTGGACGAGGCCGTCTACGTCCAGTTCCGCGGCCCGCACTACGAGACCCCGGCCGAGGTGAACATGGCCCGGGTGATCGGCGGCGAGCTGGTCGGCATGTCCACCACCCTGGAGGCCATCGCGGCCCGCGAGGCCGGCTCCGAGGTGCTGGGCATCTCCCTCGTCACCAACCTGGCCGCCGGCATGACCGGCGAGCCGCTGAACCACGCCGAGGTGCTGGAGGCGGGCAAGGCCTCCGCCGAGCGCATGGGCGCGCTGCTGGCCAAGGTCCTCGAACGGATCTGACGCCGGCGCGGTGCGGACGGCACGAACGACGGGGCCCGCGGGCGGCGTGATCACCGGATCACCGCCACCCGCGGGCCCCGCCCGCGTCCGGGCGTCCCCTCCGCGGGCGCCCTCCTCCTCCGCGGGCCCCGCCCCGTGCGCCGGGCGCACGGCCCGCCGCCGTGTTCCGCCCGTGTTCCCCCTCCGGGCGCCGTCCCGACACGCCACGCCCGGCCGGACCTACCGTCCCGCCACCACCGCGCCGTACGTTTCGTCCCGTCCCGCACAGCCACCACGTACCGTCCCACCGGCCCCGGCCCCGAGCACCCTCCCCGGCCGGCCACCGACGCACCTCCCGATGGAGCCGCAGCCATGACGCAGGCAACCACCACCGACCTCCTCGCCCGGGCCCGCACCTGGCTCGCCGAGGACCCGGACCCGCAGACCCGCGAGGAGCTCGCCGCGCTGCTCGCCGACGCCGAGTCCCCCGAGGCGGAGGCCAGGGCCAAGCTCGCCTGGTCCGAGCTGGCCGGGCGCTTCGCCGGCCGTCTCCAGTTCGGCACCGCCGGGCTGCGCGGCGAGCTCGGCGCCGGGCCGATGCGGATGAACCGCGCCGTGGTGATCCGGGCCGCCGCCGGCCTGGTCTCCTACGTCAAGCAGCAGGGCCTGGGCGACCTCGTCGTCATCGGCTACGACGCCCGCCACAAGTCCTACGACTTCGCCCGCGACACCGCCGCCGTGGTGGTCGGCGCGGGCCTGCGCGCGGCGCTGTTCCCGCGCCCGCTGCCCACCCCGGTGCTGGCCTTCGCGGTGCGCCACCTCGGCGCCGCCGCCGGGGTGACCGTCACCGCCAGCCACAACCCGCCGCAGGACAACGGCTACAAGGTCTACCTGGGCGACGGCTCGCAGATCGTGCCGCCGGCCGACGCGGGCATCGCCGCCGGGATCGACGCGATCGCCTCGCTCACCGACGTCCCGCTCGCCGAGGACGGCTGGGAGACCGTGGACGAGTCCGTCGTCGAGGCCTACCTGGACCGCGCCGCGTCGATCGTCGACCCGCACGGCGGGCGCGACCTCGACATCGTCTACACCCCGATGCACGGCGTCGGCCGCGACACCTTCCTCGCCGCGCTGGCCCGGGCCGGCTTCCCCGCGCCCACCGTGGTCGCCGAGCAGGCCGAGCCCGACCCGGACTTCCCGACCGTCGCCTTCCCCAACCCGGAGGAGCCGGGGGCGATGGACCTCGCCTTCCGCACCGCCGCCTCGGTCGGCCCCGACATCGTGATCGCCAACGACCCGGACGCCGACCGCTGCGCGGTGGCCGTCCCGGCCAACGGCAACGCGGCGGGGGCCGGACCGGGCGCCAACGGCTGGCGGATGCTGCGCGGCGACGAGGTCGGCGCGCTGCTCGGCGCCGCGCTGGTCGCCAAGAAGGCCACCGGCACCTTCGCCACCACCATCGTCTCCTCCACCCTGCTCGGCCGGATCGCCGAGGCCGCCGGGCTCGGCTACGCGGAGACCCTCACCGGCTTCAAGTGGATCTCGCGCGCCGACGGCCTGCGCTACGGCTACGAGGAGGCGCTCGGCTACTGCGTCGACCCGCAGGGCGTGCGCGACAAGGACGGCATCACCGCCGCCCTGCTGGTCGCCGAGCTCGCCGCCACCCTCAAGCAGAACGGCCGCACCCTGGCCGACCTGCTGGACGACCTGGCACTGGAGCACGGCCTGCACGCCACCGACCAGCTCTCGGTGCGCGTCGAGGACCTCTCCCTGATCGCCGACGCCATGCGCACCCTGCGCGAGCAGCCGCCCACCGTCCTGGCCGGCCTCACCGTGACCCGCGCCGACGACCTCACGGCCGGCTCCGCCGACCTGCCGCCGACCGACGGCCTGCGCTACCACCTGACGGGCGACGCCGTCCGCTCGGCCCGGATCGTGGTCCGCCCGTCCGGCACCGAGCCCAAGCTCAAGTGCTACCTGGAGGCCGTCCTCCCGGTCGCCACCGCCGCCGACCTCACCCCCGCCCGCGCCCGCGCCACCGACCTCCTCTCCGCCATCAAGCACGACCTCGCCGCAGCCGCGGGCATCACCCCCTGACGGATCCCGGCACGACGAAGGGCCCGCCTCACCTTAGGTTCTAACGGTCCTCGCAACACCCGCGATCTGTGGGAGTTGCGAGGACCGTGGGCGTTAGGCGTAGTGATCTTGCCGGGTTGCGGGAGCTTTTCCTTGAACGGCTGAACGTCGTGGGCAGCGTGACCATGGCGGCGCGTGAGCTGGGGCTGAACCGGAACACCGCCTTCACCTGGGCCCGGAAAGCCGGACGGAGGTCGACAGGCCTGCGGCCCCGGCATTCCGGACGAGAGGAGTACGAACGGCTCCGCGCCGTAGGCGTAGCCGGCCGGATCGCTGCTCAACGAGTGGGTGTGAACGAACGCACTGCCAGGGACTGGGACCGGGGCGTCAAGAAGACCCGCGATACGCGGACCTATGCCGACGGCCGCCGCGTCGACTACCGGGCGGGAACCGTCACCATGTCCGGTGTGACAAGAGCACCGGCACTGGTCGGCTTGAGGGCCCTGGAGAAGCAGCTCCACCCGCGGTTCCTGACGCTGGCCGAGCGCGAACAGATCCGGGACCTCCGCGCGGCCGGTGAGTCGCTTCGGGCGATCGGACGCGCCCTGGGGCGTCCTGCGAGCACGGTCAAGCGGGAGCTCGACGCGAACTCGGGCACCGAGGGCTACCAGCCCTACCGGGCCCGCCGGGCGGCGGCAGCGCGCCGGCCCCGGCCCAAGGACCGCAAGCTGCTGCGCGAGGGACGCCTGCGCGACTTCGTCCAGGACCGGCTGCGCAGGCGGTGGTCACCGGAACAGATCTGCCACGCTCTGGGGAGGGAACATCCCGGCGACGAGAGCATGCGGGTTAGCGTGGAAACGATCTACCAGGCCCTGTACTTCCAGGCGCGCGGCGGCCTCAGGCGGGAGGTACAGGCCGCCGTCCGCACCGGTCGCACGCGCCGCAAGCCGCGCCGGAACCCCGAACGGCGCACTTCCCGGTTCGTCGACCCGATGGTGATGATCAGCGACCGCCCCGCCGACGTCGAGGACCGGGCCGTGCCGGGTAACTGGGAAGGCGACCTGATCCTCGGCGCGGGCGGACGCTCCGCGATCGCCACCCTGGTCGAGCGAAGCACCCGCTACACCATGCTGGTCCACCTACCGGGCGGAGCCCACGACGCCCAGACCGTCCGCGACGGACTCGTCCGTGCCGTCCAGACCCTGCCCTCCCATCTGCGCGGCTCGCTCACTTGGGACCAGGGCGCCGAGATGGCACGCCACCGGCAGTTCAGCATGGCGACCGACATGCCCGTCTGCTTCTGCGACCCGGCCTCGCCCTGGCAACGCGGCTCGAACGAGAACACGAACGGGCTGCTGCGGCAGTACTTCCCCAAAGGCACTGACCTGAGCCTGCACGGTCCCGAAGACCTCGAACACGTCGCTCAGGAGCTCAACAGCCGCCCACGCAAGACGCTCGGCTGGGATACCCCAGCCGAGCGTCTACGTGATCTACTCACCGTCTGAAACCAAGCGGTGTTGCGACGACCCCTTGAACCTAAGCACCGGCGGGCCCTTCGTCGCGTGCGGGCCGGGAGGTCGGCTCTCAGGCCGCGATCACCGTGATCAGGGCCGCCAGGCCGAGCAGGGTCGGGGCGATGATCCACCAGCACCAGCGGACGACGACCGGGCCGGCGGCCTCGGGGCGGGAGGCGTTGTGCTCGGCCATCTCCTGGAGGATCCCGACGACCTGGTCGGACCAGGCCTTGGTCGGGTCCGGGGAGCCCTGCACGCCGGGGCCGGAGGGGAGGCCGCCCTGGCCGAACACCATGCCCAGCCGGGAGCTGTGCGGCTGCCCGCCGCGCTCGCGGGCGCGGGCGGCGCGCTTGCGCTGGCGCAGCGACACCGGCACCGCCCACACCTGGTACTTCCCGCCGCCGGCGAGCAGTTCCACCGAGTAGCCGGCGCGCAGCGCGTCCACCGAGGCCCAGGGGGCGGTGATCGTGCGCAGCGGGTTGCGGACCACCAGGCGGCGTTCGTCGGCGCGCACGGCGGGGCGCAGGGTGTAGGCGATCACCGGGAAGGCGAAGACCGGGACGGCGGCCAGCGACACCCACGGCGTCTTGCCGGTGCCGTTGAGCGCCGCGTCGCCGATCAGCCAGGCGGCGACGGCCAGCAGCAGCACCCCGGAGATCACGCCGGGCACGGAGCGGTACACGCGGTCGGCGTACACGGGCTCCCCATCGGAGCCGGCCGGGCCCTGGTGGGGCCTGCCGTCGGAATCGGTCATGCCGACGATTCTGCCCCATGGCCCCCGGTATCCACAGGGGCGGCGATCACACCCCCAGGTCTCGGTCCGGCATCGATGCGTGGGAGGCCTAGCGGCTTACTACGCGCGTAGATATGCTGGTGTGGTGACTATGTCCACTCTTGCAGCCAATGCCCCAGGCGTTGCGGGCAGCGGTCTCCAGGACGTCGCGGCGTCCGAGGCCTCGCTCCGTCGTTTCCTGCACGGCCTGCCCGGCGTCGACCAGGTCGGCCTGGAGGCGCGTGCCGCCAAGCTCGGCACCCGCTCGATCAAGACCACGGCCAAGGCCTACGCCATCGACCTGGCCATCTCGATGATCGACCTGACCACGCTGGAGGGCGCGGACACGGTCGGCAAGGTGCGCGCGCTGTGCACCAAGGGCAGGACCCCCGATCCGACCGACCCGGCGACCCCCCGGGTCGCCGCCATCTGCGTCTACCCGGACATGGTCGCCACCGCGAAGGCCGCGCTGCGGGGCACCGACATCCAGGTCGCCTCCGTCGCCACCGCCTTCCCCGCCGGGCGCGCCGCGCTCCCGGTGAAGCTCGCCGACACCGCCGACGCGGTCGCGGCCGGCGCCGACGAGATCGACATGGTGATCGACCGCGGGGCCTTCCTCTCCGGCCGCTACCTGGACGTCTTCCGGGAGATCGTCGCCGTCAAGGAGGCCTGCCGGCGCCCCGACGGCAGCTCCGCCCACCTCAAGGTGATCTTCGAGACCGGCGAGCTGCAGACGTACGACAACGTGCGCCGGGCCTCCTGGCTGGCGATGCTGGCCGGCGCCGACTTCATCAAGACCTCGACCGGCAAGGTCGCCGTCAACGCGACCCCGCCGGTCACCCTGCTGATGCTGGAGGCGGTCCGCGACTTCCGCGCGGCCACCGGCGTCCAGGTCGGCGTGAAGCCCGCCGGCGGCATCCGCACCACCAAGGACGCCATGAAGTACCTGGTGATGGTCAACGAGACCCTCGGGGACGACTGGCTGACCCCGCACTGGTTCCGCTTCGGCGCCTCCAGCCTGCTCAACGACCTGCTGATGCAGCGCCAGAAGCTGACCACCGGACGGTACTCCGGTCCCGACTACGTGACGGTGGACTGATCACCATGGCCAAGAAGAAGAACACCGGGGAGCCCGTGGCCCAGAAGCCGGCCGGCGGCCTCCTCGCGTACGCCCCGGCCCCCGAGTCGCCGGCCGCGGCCGGTGACATCGCCGCCTCCCACGGCCACTTCATCGGCGGCGAGTTCGTCGACTCCTCGGGCAGCGAGGCACTGAAGACGGTCAACCCGGCCACCGAGCAGGTGCTCGCCGAGTTCGCCCAGGGCACCCCGGAGGACGTCGACCGCGCGGTCGCCGCCGCCCGGCGCGCGTTCGCCGACTGGTCGTCGCTGCCCGGCAGCGAGCGCGCCAAGTACCTGTTCCGGATCGCCCGGATCATCCAGGAGCGCAGCCGCGAGCTGGCCGTGCTGGAGTCGATCGACAACGGCAAGCCGATCCGCGAGACCCGCGACGTCGACCTGCCGCTGGTCGCCGCGCACTTCTTCTACTACGCCGGCTGGGCCGACAAGCTGGACTTCGCCGGCTACGGCCCGAACCCGGGGCCGCTGGGCGTGGCCGGCCAGGTCATCCCGTGGAACTTCCCGCTGCTGATGCTGGCGTGGAAGATCGCCCCGGCGCTGGCCACCGGCAACACGGTCGTGCTGAAGCCGGCCGAGACGACGCCGCTGACCGCGCTGCGCTTCGCCGAGATCTGCCGCCAGGCGGGCCTGCCGAAGGGCGTCGTCAACATCGTCACCGGCGACGGCCGCACCGGCGCCGCGCTCACCGCGCACCCGGACGTCGACAAGGTCGCCTTCACCGGCTCCACCCCGGTGGGCCGGGCGATCGCCAAGCAGGTGGCGGGCACCCGCAAGAAGCTCTCGCTGGAGCTGGGCGGCAAGGCCGCCAACATCGTCTTCGACGACGCGCCGATCGACCAGGCGGTCGAGGGCATCGTCGACGGGATCTTCTTCAACCAGGGCCACGTCTGCTGCGCGGGCTCGCGCCTGCTCGTCCAGGAGTCGGTGCACGACGAGCTGCTGGACGCCCTGAAGCGCCGGATGGGCACCCTGCGGGTCGGCGACCCGCTGGACAAGAACACCGACATCGGCGCGATCAACTCCGCCGAGCAGCTGGCCCGGATCACCGAGCTGACCGAGGCCGGCGAGGCCGAGGGCGCCGAGCGCTGGTCCCCCTCCTGCGAGCTGCCGGGCTCCGGCTTCTGGTTCCGCCCGACCTTGTTCACCGGCGTCGGCCAGGCCCACCGGATCGCCCAGGAGGAGATCTTCGGCCCGGTGCTGTCGGTGCTGACCTTCCGCACGCCGGCCGAGGCCGTCGAGAAGGCCAACAACACCCCGTACGGCCTCTCCGCCGGCATCTGGACGGAGAAGGGCTCGCGGATCCTCTGGACGGCGAACCGTCTCAGGGCCGGTGTGATCTGGGCCAACACCTTCAACAAGTTCGACCCGACCTCGCCGTTCGGCGGCTACAAGGAGTCGGGCTACGGCCGCGAGGGTGGCCGGCACGGTCTGGAGGCCTACCTCGATGTCTGATGTCGTGACGCGTCTTGACGTCCTCAAGACCTACAAGCTGTACGTCGGCGGGAAGTTCCCCCGCTCCGAGAGCGGGCGGGTGTACGAGGTGACCGACTCCAAGGGCGAGTGGCTGGCCAACGCGCCGCTCGGCACCCGCAAGGACGCACGTGACGCGGTCGTGGCCGCCCGCGCGGCGGTCAGGGGCTGGGCCGGCACCACCGCGTACAACCGGGGCCAGGTGCTCTACCGGGTCGCCGAGATGCTGCAGGGCCGGCGCGGGCAGTTCGCCGCCGAGGTGGCGCTCTCCGAGGGCGTCGGCCCGAAGAAGGCCGCCGCCCTGGTGGACGCGGCCGTCGACCGCTGGATCTGGTACGCCGGCTGGACCGACAAGGTGGCCCAGATCGCGGGCGGCGCCAACCCGGTCGCCGGTCCGTACTTCAACCTCTCCACCCCGGAGCCGACCGGCGTGGTCGGGATCCTCGCCCCGCAGGCCGGGTACGGGCACTCGCTGCTCGGCCTGGTCTCGGTGATCGCCCCGGCGATCGCCACCGGCAACACCGTGGTGGTGGCCGCCGCGGCCGACGCCCCGCTGCCCGCGCTGTCCCTGGGCGAGGTGCTGGCCACCTCGGACCTCCCCGGCGGCGTGGTCAACCTGCTGTCCGGCCGCACCGCCGACATCGCGCCGACCCTGGCCTCGCACCAGGACGTCAACGCGGTGGACCTCACCGGCGCGATCGCCGCCGACGGTCCCGGCGCGCCTGGCGTGCTGGAGGAGCTGGCCGCGGATACCCTGAAGAGGGTGATCCGCCCGGAGCCGGACCCGTTCGCCCAGGACTGGACCAATGCTCCCGGAACGGACCGGCTACTCTCGTTCCTGGAGACCAAGACGGTCTGGCACCCGATGGGTATCTGACCTCCGGGTCCGCCGGCGGCCGCTCCCCGCGGCCGGGTGCCGGTGAACAACTCCACAGACTGGCCGTCCCCCGTGCCCTCTCCCCCCCAGGGCCCGGACGGTCACAGGACGGACCCGCGCCTCTCCCCCCCTGGCGCGGGTCCGTCGACTTTCGTCCCGGCGGATCGCACCGGCCGGCGGGGCGGGCCCGCCCCGGCCCACCACCCGGACCGCCGACCGGACCGCCACCGCCCGCCGCGCGCCGCCCCCTCGCCCACCCGCTCCCGGCGCTCCGGGGACGCCGCGGAAGGTGCGGTCCGACCGGTTTCGGCAACGGGCCCGGATACGTCAGACTGGTTTCCCGTGAGTGACTCCCCGCTGAACCCTGTGCCGATAGCCCGTGCCCGGGTGGTCCTGCTCTCCGGGCCCTCCGGATCGGGGAAGTCCTCGCTCGCCGAGCGCAGCGGACTGCCCGTGCTCCAGCTCGACGACTTCTACAAGGACGGCGACGACCCGACCCTGCCGCGGCTTCCCGACGGCTCGGTGGACTGGGACTCCCCGCTCTCCTGGCACCGCGACCAGGCCGTCGCCGCCATCCGCGCGCTGGGCACCGCCGGGCGGGCCGAGGTGCCGGTCTACTCGATCCCGGACAACGGCCGGGTGTCGGCCCGGGTGCTGGAGCTCGGCGGGGCCGGCGCGTTCGTCGCCGAGGGCATCTTCGCCGCCGAGATCGTCGCCGACTGCACCGCCGAGGGGCTGCTCGGGGATGCCCTGTGCCTGCGGAACGGCGCCCTCACGACCGCCTGGTGGCGGCTGCGCCGGGACGTCCGCGAGGGCCGCAAGTCGCTGCCGGTGCTGCTGCGGCGCGGCTGGCGGCTGATGCGGGCCGAGCGGGGCATCGTGGGCCGGCAGGCCGCGCTGGGCGCCCGCCCGTGCACGGGGCCGGAGGCCGGGCGGCGGATCCGCGCGGTGGCCGCGGCCGGGGAGCTCTCGGCGGTCTGAGGCGGCCCTGGACGGTCCGGCGGGGTCCCGGCGAGGTTCGGCGGACGCCGCCCGCCGGAGCGCCCCCTCCCACCGCCCCCGGCAACCGCGCCCGGTGCTGCGGAAACGCGGAACGGCGGGACCGGTGCGTCTCCCCCGCACC
>NZ_JBHJRC010000070.1:0-30927 GCF_042261735.1 Kitasatospora sp. NPDC056327
CCCGCGCGCGGCGGCGGTGCGCCGGGCACGGCGCCGGCGGCGGGGCCGACTCCGGCATCCGTGTCCGTACCCGTGTCCGTACCCGTTCCGTCGTCCCGGGCCGGTGTCAGGCCGGGTGGACGAGGCGGTTCTCGTAGGCGAACACCACGGCCTGGATCCGGTCCCGGAGTTCGAGCTTCTGCAGGACGCGGCCCAGGTGGGACTTCACGGTCGCCTCCGCGAGGAACAGCCGGGCCGCGATCTCGCCGTTGGACAGGCCCCGGCCCACCTGGACGAGCACCTCGCGCTCGCGGGCGCTGAGCCGGCCCAGCCGCTGGTCCCGCACGGGGGCGCGGCCGTCGGGGATGTTCGGCCGGAGGTTCTCCAGCAGCCGCCGGGTGACCCGGGGGGAGAGCACCGCGTCGCCCGCGGCGACGTTGCGGATCGCGGTGAGCAGCTCCTCGGGCCTGGTGTTCTTCAGCAGGAACCCCGAGGCACCGGCGTTGAGACCGGCGAACGCGTACTCGTCGAGGTCGAAGGTGGTGAGGATCAGCACCCGGCTCCCCGGGGAGACCTCGACCACCCGCCGGGTCGCCTCGATCCCGTCGGTCCCGGGCATCCGGACGTCCATGAGGACGACGTCGGGGCGCAGCTCCCCGGCCAGGCGCACGGCCTGCTCGCCGTCCGCCGCCTCGCCGACCGGCGCCATGTCGGGCTGGGCGTCCAGCACCGTGCCGAACGCCATGCGCAGCAGCGCCTCGTCGTCGGCGATCAGGATGCGGATCGTCACGCCGCCACCGCCCCGCCGCCGAGCAGGAGACGGGTGTGGACGCCCCAGCCGCCGTCCGGCAGCGGCCCGGCCCGCAGCGTCCCCCCGTAGGCGGCCGCGCGCTCGCGCATCCCGGGGATGCCGTGGCCGGACGGCGCGGCGGCGGGCAGCGGCGGGCGGGGACCGCTGTCGGTGACGTCCACCGTGACGGCGCCGGCCGAGCAGCCGATCCGGACCTCGGCGCGGGTGCCGGCGGGCGTGTGCTTGAGGGTGTTGGTCAGGGCTTCCTGCACCAGGCGGTAGACGGTGAGCTGGGCGGTGGCGGGAACGTGGGCGTGGCCGCCGTCGACCGCCAGCGCGGTCGCCAGCCCGGCGGCGCACATCTGCTCGGCGAGGGCGCCGAGTTGGGCGATGCCGGGCAGCGGGTGGCGTTCCGCGTCCGGTTCGCCGGTGCGCAGGACGCCCAGCGAGCGCCGCATGTCGGTCAGCGCCTGCCGGCCGGTCTCGGAGGTCTGGAGCATCGCGGCGGTGGCGCGCTCGGGGGAGCGGTGCTGGGCGTAGACGGCGGCGTCGGTGAGCGCGACCATCACCGACAGGTTGTGGGTGACGATGTCGTGCATCTCCCGGGTGATGCGGGTCCGTTCCTCGGCGACGGCCAGCCGCGCCTGCTGCTCCTGCTCCCGCTCCAGCCGGGTGGCCCGTTCCTCCATGGCCGCCAGGTAGGCGCGGGTGGTGTGCACGTTCATCCCGAGGACGGCGGCGGCCACGGTCGTCGCGGTGACCGCGACGAAGGGGGTCAGGAACGCGCCCTCCGGCGTCCAGCGCAGACAGGCCAGCAGGACCCCGGCCTCCACGACGGCGCCGGCGGCCAGCGCACCGCGCCGGCCGGAGTGCGCGGCCGCCGTGTACAGCGCCACCAGTACGGCGACGTCCGCGGGCAGTTGGACGCCGGCCAGCCACTGGACGAGAGCCGCGGCCGCGACGGCGCCGAACACCGGGAGCGGGGCCCGGCGCCGCCACAGCAGGGGCAGCGAGAGGGCGGCGGTGAGGGCCAGCGCCGTCGGCAGCTCGTGCGGCGGGTGGGTGGTCAGGACGTTGACGAGCAGGAGCGCGGACAGCAGCGCGTCCCACGCCGCGGGCGGCACGCGGGAGCCGCGGCGCCCGGCCGCCGTCACCGGGCGCGCGGCCGCCCCCGCCCACCACCGGACGACGCCCCGGTCCCGCTCCCGCCGCTGCTCCCGCTCCCGGTCCCGCTCCGGGCCCCGGTCGCGCACCCGGTGGGCACGGCCGGACTCCGCGGCCGCCGCCTCGGTCATCGCACGTTCCTGTTGACTCGCTTCCGCGGCGGCCCCGGCCGGGACCACCGTCGCCCTGTCACGGTAGGGCGCCCGCCCCCGGAGCGCATGCGTCCGGCGTCTGATCGCGGCGCGCCGGGGTCAGACCTCAGGAGGAGGCCCGTTGCCACCCGGGTCGCAGCGCGGCCGCCGCTCCGGCCCGTCCGGCTGCTCCCCGGGTCGCAGGACGCCCGCCCCGGATCGCGACCCGGAGCCCACCCGCCGGCGACCCGGGGCCGATGCGGCCGCGTCCGCCCGGCGCCGACGATGACGAGGTGACCGAGATCATCACGGGACCGTCCATGTCCCCCCTCGAAATCCTCGCCCTGCTGGGCGCCTTCGCCCTGGTGGCGGCGCGCTGGCTGCCCCCCGCCGTCCGTCCGCGCGGCACGGTCGCGGCGGGCGCGGTGCTGCTGCTGCCGACGGCCGTGCTCTGCTTCACCGGCATCCGCTGGCAACTGCTGCCGGTCCTGGCCGGCGCCGCCTGCGTGCTGCCGTTCGCCGCCGCCCCGCTGCTGCGCCGCCGGCCGGGCCGGGCGGCGTGGCGGGCCCGCTGGTGGCTGGCGCTGCCGGGATCGCTCGCCTGCGCCGGGCTGATCGCCGCCGGCCCGGTGGCCGCCTGGGCCTTCCCCGTGCCCGTGTTCCCCGAGCCGTCGGGCGACTTCGCGGTCGGCACCCGGGTGGTGCAGTGGACCGACCCCGGCCGCCCCGAGACCTTCACCGACGCCCCGGACGACCGGCGCACGGTCGTCGTCCAGCTCTGGTACCCCGCCCTGCGGAGCCCCGAAGGCACCCCGCGGGCCCAGTACCTCGGCCGCACCGAGCAGGAGGCGCGCACCGTCGCCGGGGCCATCGCCGAGGGGGTCGGCCTGCCGGGCTTCCTGGTCGACGGCGTCCCGCGCGCCCGCACCCGGTCGGTCGTCGGCGCCCCGGTGGCCGGGGGCGGCCGGTTCCCGGTCGTGCTGTTCTCGCCCGGCTCCGGCGGGGTGCGCACCCAGAACACCGCCTGGGCGGAGGAACTCGCCAGCCACGGCTACGTGGTGGCCGCCCTCGACCACCCCTACGACTCCGCCGCCGTCGTCCTCGACGACGGCCGGACGATCATGGGCGAGACCGCCTCCAGCGGCGACCGGGACCAGGACGAGAAGCTGGCGGCCGGCTGGACGGCGATCCGCGCCGCCGACCTCGGCTTCGTCCTCACCCGGCTGGAGGGCCTGGACCGGGGCGAGCCCGCCGACCCGCTGACCGGCCGCCTGGACACCGCCCGCGCCGCGGTCACCGGCCACTCCATCGGCGGCGCCGCCGCCCTCCAGGCGGCCCGGCAGGACCGCCGGTTCGCCGCCGTCGTCGACCTGGACGGCTTCCCCCACGGTCCCGCCTCGCCCGCCCTCGGCCGGCCCGCGCTCGTCCTCACCCAGGCCATCACCCCGGACACCGACGAACGCTACGTCCCCCGCCTCACCGAGGCGCTCGGCGCCACCACCGCGACGGGCTACCGCGTCACCGTCCCCGGCGCCGCCCACCTCACCTTCATGGACGGCCCCCTCTACCTGCCGCCCGTCCCCTCGGTCGTCGGCTCCCTGGGCCGCACCCGCAGCCCCCGCGTCGTCGCCGGAGCCACCCTCGCCTTCCTCGACGCCACCCTCCGCCCCGCCCCCACCGACCCCTCCGCCCCCCTGCGCACCTACGGCGACCTCACCACCTACCCACCCACCCCCACCACCCACTGACCCCCCGTCGCCCCACCCCGCCCCACCCCCACGCGCCCCACCCGGCAACCCCGCCCGAGGCCGCCGGGACCACCGTCCGGAGGGCCGCGCCCGAGCGGGGGCGGCGAAGTCGCCGACCCCGCAGGATCGGTGGAGAACCATCGCCGCACACCGGACGACTCCGGGCCGGAAGGGCCGGAAGGGCCGGAGCAGGGGGCGGGGCTGGTGGGGGGTGCGGGGGGCGGGCAGAATCGGCGGTATGACGATCACCGCGGGCGCGCCGCCCACGAAGGAGACGCCGGCCGGGCTCGCGTTGGGGTTCCTGACGGGCGGGGTGGCCGGGGTGTCGCTGGCCGCGTTCGTCGGCGGGTGCGTGATGGGGGAGGCGGTGCCGGTCGTCGGGGGGCTGGTGCTGCCCGCCGTGTACGGGCTGCTGTTCTTCCTCGCCACCGCGCCGCGGCGGGCGAGGGCGGCGGCGGTTGCGCCGCGGACGGCGCTCGCGGTGATCGAGGAGCGGGACGTCCTCGGGGGCGAGGGCAGCGACGTGCCGGTGCGGTTCGAGCTGGGTGTGGTGCCGGACGGCGCGCCGGCGTTCCGGGTGGAGGCGCGGCAGGAGGTCAACCTCGTCGAGCTCGCCGACCACCGGCCGGGCGGGGTCGTGGTGGTGGAGTACCCGCCGGACCGGCCGTGGGCGGTGCGGATCGTGCGGCGGCCGACGCCGGAGTGGGAGGAGCGGGCGGACGCGGCGCACCTGGACACGGTGCCCGGTCCGGCGCTGCGGAAGCCGGAGGCGGGTGGCTGCGCCGGCGGGCTGCTGGTGGTCCTCGGGTTCCTGCTCGGGGTGGGCGGTGTGCTGCTGCTGTACCGGGCCGAGCTGTTCGGCGGCGGGGACGAGGGCGCCGGGCCGCGGCCGGTCGTGGTGTCGTCGACGACGGTGACCTCGTCGACGGTCACCGTGACCTCGATGAGCGGCACGGTCTCGCTCGGAGCGGGGCAGTCGATGCTCGACCGGGACGAACTGCGCCGGTCCGTGGAGTCGTTGACGCAGGGCGGGGACGGGCGCCGGGCGCTCACCGTCGTGGTGCAGGAGCGCCTGCTGACGGTCGTGTTCGCGCCCGCCGGGGTGGCGGCCCCCGGGTTCGACCCGCGTTCGCTGCCCTTCGACCGGATCCCCGCGCTGGTCGAGGAGGCCCGGACGTCGCTCGGGGTCGCCTCCCCGCAGGGCTGGCAGCTGACCGCCGACGGCGTGGCCGGCCCGCTCGTGCTCCGGGTCTCGGTGACGGGTGCCGGGGGGAGCGCGGGGACGCTGGAGGCGGACGGCCGGGGTACGGTGCTCCGGCGCAACGGGCGTTGACCGGATCGGTGCGGGGAGGGGCGGGCGCGTGGGCTGGACGGAGGCCTTGTGGCTCTGGTGCGCGGTGTGGGGCGCGGTGGCGCTGGTCGGCTACGGCAGGTCGCTGGCCGGGGTGACCGGGGCGCAGCGGACGGTCCGGCTCACAGGGCGGATCGACCGGGTGCGCGAGCCCCGGCACGGCGGGTCGCGCCGGGGCGGGATCTCGGTGGTCGTCTCGTACCCGGACCCGGGGGCGGACCCGGGGTCGGGGCGGCGGGTGACGGTGACGAACGACGGTGAGCGGGGCCTGCCGATCACCGTGGCGTGGGAGGGCCGGGAGATCGGGGTCACCCACCCGCGGGGCCGGCCGCACGCCTACCGGTTCGCCGTCCTGCCGCACGGGCGCGGCCGCGGCCTGGTGCTGCCGACGTTCGCGCTCCTCCTGGTCTGTGCCGGGCTGGTGGCGCTGCTGGCGCTCGACCGGGGCTGGCCGTGGGCGCTGGTCGCGGGCGCCGGGCCGTGCGCCCTGTACTCGGCGGCCCTGCTGCCCGGCACGGTCCGCGCGAGGGGGAGGCGGCTCGCCCGGCTGGCCGCGATGGAGGCCGTGCCGGGGAAGGTGGTGGCGGTGCTCAGGGACGTCAGCGTCGACCAGGACGACGGCCACACCTCGACGACCGTCACGCCGGTGGTGTCCTTCACCACCCGCGGGGGCACGGTCGTCACCGCCCACTGCACCGAGCACCTGCCGGATCCGGCCGGGGCCCGCGGCCTGGAGGTGACGGTCCATCACGTACCGGACGATCCGGCCGACTTCACGCTGGACCGCGAGGCCGACCGGCGTTCGCAGGGGTCGGACGCGGTGTTCAACGCCGTGGTGCTCGTCGTGTTCGCGGCGACGGCCGCGGCGGGGGCGCTGCTGCTCCGGTAGGGGAGCGGAGGGCCGGGCGGTCGACATGCCGGGTCGTCCTTGACCTCACACCGGTGTGAACCCCGATGATCGTCCCATGACCACCACACCGTTCGACCCGTACGCGCTGCTGGCGGAGAGCCGGCTCGGCGTCCTCGCCACGATCAAGGCCGACGGCCGCCCGCAGCTTTCGCCCGTGATGCCCTTCTACGACGCCGGGGCCGGTGCCGTGCTCGTCTCCACCAGGAACGGCACGGCGAAGGCGGCGAACCTGCGCCGGGACCCCCGGGCCGCCCTGGAGGTGACGAGCGCCGACGGCCTGTCCTGGGCCACCGCGGAGGGCGTGGTCTCCCTGGTCGGGCCGGGTACCGACCCGTACGGGCCGGAGGTGGAGGCGCTGGTGGCGTACTACCGGTCGGCCGCCGGTGAGCACCCGGACTGGGAGGAGTACCGGGCGGTGATGGTGTCCGACCGGCGGGTCCTCGTCACCCTGACGGTCGAGCGCGTCTACGGCGCCAGGGTCGGCTGACCCGGCCGGACGGCGCGGGAGGGGTGGCCGGGGGAAGAACTCTTGGGGGCGGGCCCGGGCGCCTCCGTCGGTCCTCTGCTGGTCGGGTGCTCCAAGTCCGTTCAGGACGAGCGGGGTTGGAGGAGAAGCCGCGTTGTCGGCGTCCGGGTGCCCGGTGATGATGGCCCCACCGCCGGCCGGTGGGGCCGGACGGGGATGGCGCCCGGGAGGGGATCTTCGATGCGTTCGATGGCTGCCCGTGTGATGACGGGGTTGGCGGCCGCCGTGTGTGCGGCCGCGGTGTCGGCACCGGCCGCGGTGGCCGATCCGGAGCCGGGGGGTCTTCCGGCGCCGGCCGATCTGGTGGGCGTCGGGGTGGACACCACCCAGTGGTTCATGACCCAGACCTCCACCGACTACAACGCGTCGATCCCCCCGGTGCAGCGGCGGCTGTACGGCTTCGACGCGACCGGGAGCAGCCCGATCGTGCCCAAGACCGGAGCGCCGGTTCCGATCGCCCGGCCCGACGGCACCCGGCCGGGCGCGGTCGCGCTGGCCGCGACCACCACCGCGTCCCTCGACTACTCCCGCGCCTCGCGCGGCCCGGAGGCCGGTGACCCGCCGGGGCTCAGCTTCGTGGGCTTCGCCAAGGACGCCGTCACCTGGGCGGCCAGGAGCGGCGGCAACGCCCCGGCCGACCTCACGGCCACCCAGCTCAGGAACATCTACGAGTGCACCTCCACCACCTGGTCGCAGATCAACCCGGCCTGGCCCAACACCACCATCAGGCCCTACCTGCCGCCGCCGGCCTCCGACACCCGGGCCGCGTTCCTCAAGGCGCTCGGCGGCGGCGTCACCCCGGTGGCCCCCGGCGGCTGCGTGACCTCGGGTCCGCGCAACGACCGCGGCACCGACCCCGCCCTGAACGACCCGGACGTGGTGTTCCCCTACTCCGTCGGCCGCTACGTCGACCAGGTGTACCGCGGACACGCGACGTCCCTGGAGAACCCGGGCACGCTCACCGTCCGCAGCATCAACGGCATCGCACCCGTCGGCGCCGGCAACAGCATCAGCGGGACGTTCCACGCGACCCTGTTCGGCCGCATCCTCCGCAACGTCGTCCGCACCTCCGAGTACACGAGTGCCAACGCCCACGGCGCGGCCCTGCTGGGCGTCTTCGGCCCGAGCGGCTTCATCTGCCAGCACCCGGCCACGATCGTGGCCCAGGGCTTCGTCCCGATCCCCAACTGCAGCTTCGTCGTCACCACCTGATCCCGTACGGACGCGAGGAGAGCCGGTCCGCCCGGCGGACCGGCCGGCCCAGGTCCGCGGGGAGGCGCCGGCGGGCGGGGGCGTGGAGCCGGCGGCCGAGCTGGTGGTGCGGGCGAGTTCGGGGGAGCCCCAGGAGCCACGGGCGTCCGGCCGGGCGGGCCGCATGCCGTCCTGACCGGTTGCCGCGGAGCCGAACTGACGTAGCATCACCTTCTTTGATCGCCGAAGACGGAGGGTGTTCCGGTGCGTCGGATCGCGGTGGTGGGGGCGGGACAGGCGGGTCTGCAGCTGGCACTGGGGCTGCTGGGGGCGGGCGGCTACGAGGTGACGGTGGTGTCGGCCCGGACGCCCGGGGAGCTGCTGGGCGGGCCGGTGCTGTCGACGCAGGCGATGTTCGGGCCGGCCCTGCGGGTGGAGCGGGCCGCCGGGCTGGACGAGTGGGAGGCGACGGCGCCGCAGGTGCGGTCGGTGGACGCGGCGCTGGTGCCCGAACCCGGCGTGCGGGCACTGGAGTTCACCATGACGCTGGACGAGCCGGCGCAGTCGGTGGACCAGCGGATCAAGATGGCGCGCCGGCTGTCGCTGGTCGAGGAGCGCGGTGGGCGGGTCGAGTACCGGGAGCTGGACCGGGCCGGGCTGGCGGAGCTGGCGGCGGCGCACGAGCTGACGGTGGTCGCGGCCGGCCGGGGCGAGCTGGCCGGGATCTTCGAACGGGACGCCGCCCGCTCGCCGTTCGACGCGCCGCAGCGGCGGCTGACGGCGCTGTACGCGCACGGGGTGGGCGCCCCCGACCCGGCCGCCGGGCCCAGGGCGCGGATGCACGCGCTGCCCGGACTGGGGGAGCTGTACCTCCAGCCGGCCCTCACCCTGTCGGGCCGGTGCGACATCCTGCTCTGGGAGGCGCTGCCGGGGAGTCCGCTCGACTGCTTCGGCGACCGTCCTCCGGGCGGCGAGCAGCTGCGGAGGATGCGGGAGCTGATGGCGTTCCACCTCCCCTGGGAGGCCGAGCTGTGGGCGGAGGCCGAGCCGACCGACGCCGGGGCCTCGCTGTACGGCGCGATCACCCCGGTGGTGCGCCGTCCGGTGGCCCGCACCACCGGCGGGGTGCCCGTGCTCGGGATCGGCGACGCGGTCGTGGTGAACGACCCGATCACCGGTCAGGGGGCGAACAGCGCGGCCCTGGCGGCCGACGCCTACCTGCGGGCGGTCCTCGAACGGGGCGACGCGCCGTTCACGGAGGAGTGGATGACCGCGCTCTTCGAGGAGTTCTGGGACCGGCACGCCCGCCACGGCGTGGCGCTCACCGCGGCGCTGCTGACCATGCCCGACCACCTCCAGGCGGTCTTCGCGGCCGCCGCCGCCCACGAGCCGGTGGCCCGCCGCCTCGCCAGCACCTATGCCTCGCCCGCCGACCACGCGGACTGGCTCGCCACCGCGGACCTGACGGCCGCCTACCTCGCCTCGGTCGGCGCGCCGGCCCCGGACGGCCACTGAGCCCCGGGCGCGGGACCGGGACCGGGCCCGGGCCCGGGGCTCCGGGAACGGGCGTGCCCGTCGTGGAGGCGGTGCGGCGGGTGCCGGGCCGCGGGGGTGAGCGGGGCTGAGCGGGGGTGAGCAGGACGCCGGTCGCCGTCAGGGTGCGTCGCCGACCCAGAGGTCGGTGGCGATCTGGCGGCGGCCGGTCAGCAGCGCCTCGGCGAGGACCCCGGCGGCGACCAGGCCGGTGAGGGCGAGGGCCGGCGGGAGGACGGCGGCGGCGTCCAGCGGCAGGCCCGGGGGGACCGGGGTGCCGAGCAGGGCGGACAGGTCGAGGGCCGGGCCGAGCAGGAGGACGGCGGCCGCCGCGGCGAGGACGCCGCCGGCCGCCGCGAGGACGGTCTGCGGCAGCGTCTCGGCCAGGATGAGCGCGAGGCCCTGTTGCGGCCGCATGCCCATGGTGCGCAGCCGGGCGAGCGCCGCGGCGCGGTCGGGGGCGGCGCGCAGCAGCGTGAGCAGCGCGGCGAGCAGGGCGAACCCGCCCGCGGCGGCGGTGGTGGTCCAGAAGACCCGGGTGGCCGCGGCCTGGAGCGGGTCGTGGGCGAGGCCGGCGGTGAAGGCGGCGGCGGTCCGCACCAGGTAGCCGTCGGGGACGGACTCGGGCTCCGGGCCGACGGCCGGGACGCCGGTCAGCCGCGCGGTGTCGGCGAGCAGCGGGTGGACGGGCAGCTCGTGGATCAGCCGCCGGACGGCGGACTCGTCGATGTCGCCGACGGCGAACCAGTGGCCGTGCTGCCCGAGTTCGGGTAGCCGGGTGGTGGCCGGACCGGCCGGCAGGACGACGAACGGGTGGGTGGAGTCGCGCAGCGCGGGGGTGCTGTCGACGGTGCCGGCGTACTGGGCGCGCAGCTCGTTGTTGCTGCTCAGGTAGATCCGTTCCGCCCCGGCCCGTCCGCCGAGCTGCTCGACCAGGCCGCGCGAGTACAGGGCGGGGACCGGCACCTCGCGCCCGTCGGGCCAGGCCGGACCGTCGGGGGCGGCGAGCAGCGCCGGGTCGAAGGCGCCCCGGCCGACGGTGCGGGCGATCTCGGCGTAGGCCGGCGGGTCGACGACGACCAGGCTGACGGTGAGGTGGCGCTGCCCGGGGCGCAGCACGGCCGCGTCGGTCTGCACGGTGACGGCGGTGGCCGCCCGGACGCCGGGCAGCCGGCCCGCCGCCGCGGCGAAGGACGGGGCCAGCGCGGCGGCGGTGGGCGCCGCCACCATGACGTCGCCGCCGGTGGCGTGGCGGGCCTCGCGGGTGCGGCCGGAGTCGACCGCGCCGAGGACGTCGGCGCCGAACCCGGCGGTGGTGACGGCGAGCAGCAGCGCCAGCATCGGCAGTACGGACGGCCGCGGGTGCCCGGCGGAGCCCCGGGCGGCCCGGGCGAGACCGAGGAAGCCGACGGCGCCGCGGCGGCGGCCGACGGTCCTGGCGAGGGCGCCGATCAGCGGCGGCTGGAGCCGGGCGAGCAGCAGGCCGGTGACGAGGGCGATCAGCAGCGGGGCGGCGACGAGCAGCGGGTCGATCCCGGCGCCGGGTGGCGCGGCACCGCGCCGGCGGACCTCGGCCACGGCGGCGGCCGTCAGGGCGAGCAGGGCGAGTTCGCCGGCCACCCGGCGGGCGCCGCCGCGCCGGGGCCGGGCGCGGCCGTCGGCGCGCGGGCCGAGGAGCAGCAGCGCGCGGGCGGGGAAGGCGAGCAGCGCGAACCCGCCGGCGGTCGCCCCGGCGAGCAGGGCGGCGCCCCAGCGGGGGGTGGGCAGCAGCAGGAGGGCGAGCAGGAGGCCGAGCGCGGCTCCGGGCAGGACGGTCGCGGCGCCCTCGCCGAGCAGCCGGCGCAGCACGCCCCGCCGCGAGCCGCCGCGGGCCTGGAGCAGCAGCAGTTCGGGCCCGCGCCGGTCGGCGGCCAGGGCGGCGGACAGGCAGAGCACGACCACCACGACGCCGGCCAGTCCGGCCGGGCCGATCGCGGCGGGCGGCGCGGCGGCGTCCCGCCGGGCGGTGGCGAGGGCGAACAGGTCGGGCAGGGCGGAGAAGCTGCGCAGGTCGGCCCGGCCGGTCTCGGCGGCGAGCCGGGCGGCGGTGGGGCCGGTCAGGTAGCTCGCGAGGTCCCGGCCGGCGAGGGGCAGCCGGTCGGCGCGCAGCGCGTCGGTGTCGACGGGCAGCCGCCAGTAGAGCTGGCCGCCCTCCGCCCAGCTCCGCAGCCGGGGCAGGTCGTCGCCGCCGGTCAGCCCGGTCGCCTCCCACCAGCGCTTCCACTCGAAGGTGTCGGGAATCCTGAGGCAGGGGCGGGCGAGGCAGTGGACGTCGGTCCAGTACGGGTCGGCCTCGTCCCGGACCCGGAAGGTGCCGACCACCTCGGTGCCCGGTTCCGGCGCGGCGGCGCGGAGGTGCGGTTCGGGGTGCAGGACGTCGCCGATCCGGATGTTCAGCCTCTCGGCGGTGGCCTGCGACACCACGATCTGCAGCGGCCGGTCGGCGGGGGCGGCGGCCGGCCACCGGCCCCCGGTCAGGTCGGCGTGTCCGGACAGCCCGGCGAGGTGGCGCAGTTCGAGCTTCGGGTCGGGGCCGTCGGGCCGGGACAGCTGCGGGTCGGTCAGCGCCCGGGGCTGCTTGGTCCGCACGCCGTGGACGGGCCCGCTCGCCGAGATCCGGAACTCCCCGCCGGCCCGGGCCACCAGGGTCTCGGCGACGGCGTCCAGCGTCGCGGCGTCGTCGTCCGGGCGCAGGTCGGCGTTGGTGACCAGGCTGGTCGCGCCGACGCCGCGGCCGCGCAGGAAGTCGCGCAGGGCGGCGTCCTCGCCCCGGTCGACGCCGCGGGGCAGGCCCGTGCAGAGCAGGACGACCGTGAACACCAGGACGGCGTTGAGCAGCGTGCCCCAGGGGGCGGCCCGCAGCCGGGTGCGCACCCACCGGGCGGGCCGGTGCCCGGGACCCGCCGCCGGACGGGTGGGTGCGGCCGGGGCCAGGTCCTGCATCCGCTCTCTCCCCGCCCCGTGGCCCGTCCTTCCGGCGCGGGCGCCACCGCCCCCGGTGCCTGGTGACCGGATAGCGGACGATGCTCCCAGAGGGCGGCGCCGCGCGGAAGGTCCGTTCGGGCAGAACCGCACCCGGCGGGGACCGGTGCCGGGCCGGTGCCGCACGGACCGGTGCCGCACGGACCGGCGGACGGCACCGGACGGGCCCGGGTGGGCCGTTGTCGGTGCGGGCGGCTAGGTTCTGGGGTGTCGCCGGGTTTCGCGCCCGCTGCGCCTCCCACCCCCGTCTCGCCGTGCCCGGAAGGGGCCCACGCCATGTCAGCCACCGCCACCGACGCGCAGTCGACCTATCTGGAGCTGTCCGAGGACACCGGCAGCGCGCACAAGTTCTACGAGGTCCTGGTCAGCGGGGTGGAGGTCACCATCACCTACGGGCGGATCGGCGAGAGCGGCCAGACCAAGACCACCAGCTACCCCTCGCCGGAGAAGGCGGCCTCGGCGGCGGCCAGGAAGATCGGCGAGAAGGTCCGCAAGGGCTACGCCCCGGCGGTGCGCGGCATGCGCCAGCGCCGCGCGGTGACGCGCCGGGCGATCGTCAGCACCCGTTCGACGGCCCGCCAGGCTCCGGTGCTGTGGCGGTTCCGTTCCGGCACCGCGGCGTTCGGCATCTTCGTCGGCGAGGAGCACGCCTGGGTCGGCAACGAGAGCGGCGACGTCTACACGCTCACCCACGACGGGCGGGTGACCGGCCGCTACGGCCTGCCCGACGGCGTCAAGTGCATCGTCGCGGACGACTGGTGGATCTACGCCGGCTGCGACGACGGCAAGGTGTACGACCTGGGCGGCAAGGTGCCGCGGGTGGCGTACGAGATAGCCGAGGACGTCGACATCTACTGGCTGGACATCCACGACGGCGTGCTCGGCGTGGCCGACGCGCGCGGCGGGATCACCACCGTCGACCACGAGGACGAGTTCCAGTGGCGCCGCAAGGCCGAGGGCACCGACGGCTGGATGGTGCGCTGCGACAGCGACGGCGTCTACCACGGCCACTCGCGCGGCGTGTCCCGGTACGCGGCGCGCGGCGGCGCCCCGGTCTGGCACACCGCCACCGACGGCGCGGTGCTGTTCGGCTGGCAGGAGCGGGAGGAGGTGTTCGCCGGCACCTCGCGCGGCTCGGTGCACCGGCTGCGCAAGGCGGACGGCTCGGAGGCGGCCCGCTACCGCTGCGACGCGGCGGTCTTCTCGTGCGCGGCCTCGCCCGACGGCCGCTACGTGTTCGCGGGCGACAACCACTCCTCGGTGTACTGCTTCGCCGCCGACGGCACCCGGCTGTGGAAGCTGGGCACCGGCTGCGGCTCGGCGTACAGCATGCAGTACCGCGACGGCAGGCTCTACCTGGTGACCACGGACGGCTCGCTGGTCTGCCTGGACGCGAGCGAGGAGGCGGTGCGCGCGGCGGAGGAGGGCCGGCTGCCGCAGGCCGCCGAGGTGGACGGCAGCGGCTGGACGGCGGCGGTGGCCGGCGCCGCGATCGAGTCGGTGGCCGTCGGTTCGGCGGGCGCGGCGGGCGGCATCGAGGTGGAGTGCGTGCAGGACGGCGCCCGGCTGCGGGTGCGGGTGGTCTCGCCGGGCTTCGACGCGAACCGCCGGGTGCAGTTCCCCAAGGACATCCGGGTGGCGGGCGCCCGGTACCTGGTGGCCGAGGTGCTGGAGTCCGGCAGCGGCTCGTTCTACCGGGCGCGCGGGGACATCAAGCGGCTGCTCTGAGTTCCCCCGACGGACTCTCCGTTCACGCCTGTCGGCCGTTGACAGCCCGTCTCGGGCCTCGGTGTAATGCGGGTGCAATACGCACGCACGGCACACCGACCGTTTCGGGCTGTTCCCGGGGAAAGCAGGGCGTCATGGGCGTGGACACCGCGGCCGTCACGGATTCCGCCGATTCGGCGGAGGCCACCGGGCCGAATTCCCGGATGGCCGCGCTGTACGAGCGCGACCTGACCTGCCGGGGACTGGGCATCGCGCTCGACGAGGTGTCCACCGGGCACGCGGTGATGCGGATGACGGTGGGGCCGCACATGGTGAACGGGCACGGCATCGCGCACGGCGGCTTTCTCTTCCTGCTCGCCGACGCCGCTTTCTCCTACGCCTGCAACAGCTACGGTCCGGTGACGGTGGCGCAGGCCGCGCAGGTGACCTTCCTGGCGCCGGCGGCGGTCGGGGACGAACTGACGGCCCTGGCGGTGGAACGCACGCGTTCCGGGCGGACCGGTGTTTACGACGTGACGGTGCGAAATGCCGCGGAAAAGGTGATCGCGGAATTCCGCGGACAGAGCGTGATGCTCGCCGGAACGCCCCACACGGGCTGATCGCGGCGCGCGGTACGGCGGACGCCGTGGGCGGGGGCGCGGCTCCCCGCCCACGGCGCGCGCGTCAGGCCGGCGGGCGCTCGTCGACGACCTGCCGGAGCTTCCCGGTGCGCGGGTTGGTGACCAGTTCGGCGCGCGGCACCCACTCCACCACGAGGTCGTGGATCTCCCCGGCCGCCACGTTCTCCGGGTAGAGCGGCCGGGCCCGGTAGACCGCCCCGGCCAGCCGCTCGGCCAGACCGGCCGGTGGCTCCCCGGTGTGGCCGAGCCGCAGGATCAGCCCGTCCCGGCCGTCCCAGCGCCGCTGCACCAGCTGCATCCCGGAGATGACCTGGTCCGGGTCGTTGGCCAGCAGGACGGCGCGGATCTCCTCGGTCGGCATCGCCACCGTGCCGACCCGGGCGCCCTCGTCGGCCCGGCCGACCAGCCGGAACGGCCCGCCCGCCGCGTCCACCCACTCGGCGCGGTCGCCCGTCGGGTAGCGCAGGATCGGCAGCAGGGTGCGGAACAGGTTGGTGACCACGACCCGGCCGGGCACCCCGGGTCCGGTGACCGGCTCGCCGGTCGTGTCGTCGACCAGCTCCACCACGGTGCGGTGGGGGAACGCCTCGTGCACCCGGACGTCGCCGTCGGGCACCGGCGCGCCGACCAGACCGGCGTCCACCGAGGCGTAGCCGATCGAGGCGACCGCCGCGTTGGGGAAGGCCCGGGAGAGGATCGGCCGCAGGTCGGCGAAGAGCAGGTCCCCGCCGAACAGCAGCAGTTCGATCCGCTCGGCGGTCCTGCCCTCCTTCACCAGGTGCTCGGCGACGGAGCTGAGCTTCATCGGCTCGCCGGCCAGCACGTCCACGCCGAAGTCGTCGATCAGCCCGGCGATGTAGTCGTCGGGTGCGGCGCCGACGGGCAGCCGGACGTTGTCCACCGGCGCGTGGTGCAGGGCGTTCTCGATGTAGAGGAAGCCGCCGTACAGCTGGCCGGCCCAGAACAGGTTGGCGACCCGGTGACCGGGCTTCAGCCCGGCCCGGACCAGCCCCGCGCCGAACGCGGTGACCGAGTCGGCGTGCTCGGTGCGGGTCCAGGGGGAGAACTTGGGCACGCCGGTGGTGCCGCCGGTCTTGTAGACCCCGGCGTCCAGCAGCGGCCCGGTGAGCAGGCGGTTGTCCGGCCAGGAGTTGGCGGCCCAGAAGGCGCTCTGCTCCACCAGCGGGAGTTCGGTGAGGTGCTCGACCCGGGGCGGCAGGTCCCGGTAGAGCTCGGCGTAGAAGGGGGAGTTGCGGCGGGCGAAGTCGACCAGTTCGGGAAGGGGTTTGGCGGGCACGGCTGGCTCCTGAGGTCCTAACGGTCCGGTTCGGCGCGGCCGATCCAGGTACGGGCGAGGGTCTGGACGGCCGAGCCGTCCGGGTCGGCGAGCTTCTGCGCCAGGTAGTCGGCCGCCCAGGCGTTGGTGGGGACGCGGAAGGCGGGCCGCTCGGCGCGCAGCGTCCGGACCACCGCCCCGGCGACCTCGTGGGCCGGCTGTCCGGCGCCCTCCCAGCCCTGGCCGCCGACCCAGGCCAGGTAGTCGGCGAAGGTCGGCGCGTACGGGCCGGAGGCGGCCTCGACGGTGTGCCGGTCGATGTCCGGGAAGATCCCGAACGCGGTGTCGGGCACGAAGCCGGGGACCACGACGGACACCCGGACGCCGTGCGCGCCGGCCACCGGGGCCAGGCTCTCCATGAAGCCCTCGACGGCGGCCTTGGCGGCGCAGTAGGCCTCGTTGAACGGCTGGCCGACGACGCCGTGCACGCTGCCGACGGTGACCAGGCGGCCGCCCGAGGCGCGCAGCAGCGGCAGCGCGGCCCGGCTGACGGCGATCACGCCGAAGAAGTTCACCTCCAGGTTGGCCCGCAGCGCGGCGTCGGTGGACATCTCCAGGGTGGGGTCGGAGTTGGAGACGCCGGCGTTGTTGACCACCGCGTCCAGCCGCCCGTACGTGGCGGCGACGCCGTCGACGCAGGCGGTCACGGACGCCGGGTCGGTGACGTCGAGCCGGCGGACGTCGAGCGAGACCCCGGCCTCGTCGGCGGCCGTGAGCAGCGCCCCGGCGCGGGCGGGCTCGCGCAGGGTGGCCACCGTGGTGAACCCGGCGCGGGCGGCGGCCACGGCGGTGGCCAGGCCGATGCCGGAGGAGCAGCCGGTGACCAGCAGGACCTCGGGCCCGGTCATGACGCGCTCTCCGCCGGCTCCGGCGCGGCGTCGGCCGGTTCCCGCCGCTCCTCGCGGGCGGCGGCGTCCAGCCGGGGCTGGACGCCGAGCGCGGGCAGGAAGGAGCAGGCGGCCAGCAGGGTGCCGCCGGCCATCACCCAGCGGGCGGCGTCCAGGACGCCCAGCGGGCCGGTGAGCGCCGAGACGGCCAGGCCGCCGGCCAGTGCGGCGAGCGGGATCACGCCCCAGGTGACGGTGCGGAACGCCGCGTGCATCACGCCCTGGTGCTCGGCGGACATCCGGGACTGCCGGGTGGGCGCGCTGCACACGTTGATGCAGGACATGAAGAACCCGTAGCAGCCCATGGTCACCGCGATCACCGGCCCGGCGGGCAGCGCGGGCGCAGCCAGCACGCCCAGCCCGACCAGGCAGTGCAGCAGCAGCGCCCAGGCCAGCGTCCGTCCCAGGCCCAGCCGTTGGCTGATCCTCGGGGCGACCACGGCCCCGGCCAGCGCGCCCACCGCGCCGACCGACATGGCGGCGCCGAACACGCCGACCGACACGCCCAGCCCCCGGTAGGCGAGCACGGGCAGCACCGTGACGAAGACCGGGCCGCCGGAGTTGAGGACGACGGCCGCCAGCACCACCCGGCGCAGCACCGGGTCGGCCCAGTTCAGCCGGAAGCCGACGGTCAGCCGCTCCCACACGGTGCCCTCGGTGGCCGTCGGCGCGCCCCAGGGCCGCATGTACCGGAAGCAGGTCGCGGAGATCAGGTAGCTCGCCGCGTCGACCAGCAGCGCGCCCACCCCGAGCGCGCTGTACAGCCCGGCGGCGATCGACGGACCGGCCACCTCGGACACCGAGTTGCTGCCTTCGAGGCGGGAGTAGGCGCGGACCATCCGGTCCTGCGGCACCACGGCCGGCACGGCGATCAGATAGCCGACGTTGAAGAAGATGGTCGCGCCGCTGATCACCGCCACGCAGCCGAACAGCAGCGGGGTGGAGAGGACGTCGAGCCAGTACGCGAGCGGGATCACCAGGACGGCGCCCAGCCGCAGCAGGTCGCAGACGAGCATGGTGCGGCGGTTGTCCCAGCGGTCGACCAGCACCCCGGCGACCGGGCCGAGCAACGGGATGCCGAGGTACTGGGCCATCGCCACCACGCCGACCTGGAGGGCGGAGGCGTGCAGCACGAAGATCATCAGGGTGGGCACGACGAACACGGTGATCCGGTCGCCGACCACGCTGACCGTCTGGCCGGCCCAGAACAGGTTGAAGCCGCGCCCCAGGTCCTCGGGCCGTCGCAGCTTCACGAGGCCTCCCCGGCGGCGGTTGCGGCGGCGGGCGTCGCGGCGGGCTCCCGGGGGGCCCCGCGGACCACGAAGGGGGCGGTCTTCCCGGTGCGTTCGTTGCCGAGCAGCTCGCCGGTGGCGTGCACCGTGACGTGCTCCGGGTCGTGCTGGAAGGCGGTGCTCAGGGTGAACGTCCCGGCCAGCAGTTCGGCGCGCAGCGCGTCCGGGTCCACCGCGGCGCCCGGGTCGGTCAGCAGCAGCACCTGTACGCCGGTGGCCCGGCCGCCGTCCTCGGTGATCACCACCTGGGCCCGGGAGACGCCCGGTTCGCGCTCGGCGCGGGCGATGAGCTCGTCCACGTGCAGACCGAGTCCGCGCACCTGGACGACGTTGTCCCGCCGCCCCAGCACCCGCATCGCCCGGCCCGGCCGCCCGCACGGGCAGGCGGTCAGCTCCCCGGCGTCGCCGGTGCGGTAGCGCAGCACCGGGTTGAGCATCTCGGGGTTCAGGGTGGTGAAGTCCAGCAGCCCGTCCGGTCCGGCGTGCACCAGCTGCTCGGGCAGCGGGTGGAAGGTGTCGGCCGGACAGTCCGGGGTGTTGGTCCCGACCACCCAGGTCTCGGTGGAGCCGAACATGCCCCAGCGCCGGGCCCCGGGGGCGACGGCCGCGAGGTCCTCCTCCAGCTGCGGCTGCCAGGCCTCGCCCAGCCACAGCACCTTGCGCAGTGCCGGCAGCTCCAGCCCGGCGGCGCGGGCGTGCGCGAACCAGAGCCGCAGCACGCTCGGGGTGCCGCCGATCGCGGTCACCCCGCGGTCGGCGAGGAAGGCCAGCCAGTCCGGGTACTCCTCCCGGGTGATGGAGCCGAGCGCGATCACCCGGCAGCCGGCCCGGTCGGCGAGCGCCGCGGCCAGGAAGTGCGCGCCCCACATCCGCCCGGCGCCCCAGGCGTTGGCGAACACGTCCGAGCGCTCCAGCACCGGCCAGTGGGCGTGCACCCCGGCCATGTAGAAGCCGGTCGGCGCGTAGCCGACCTTGGGCGCTCCGGTGGAGCCGCCGCTCTGGAACAGCCAGGTGGCGGCCGTGTCGCTGCGCGGCTCCAGGTGGGCGAGGGCGGTGTTCAGGTCGTCCTTGAGCAGCGGCGGCAGTGCGGCCAGCTCGTCCAGCGTGCGCACGCCGTCCGGGAGCCCGGCGTAGCGCGGGGCCAGTTCGGGCACCGTGCGGAGCCGTTCCAGGGTGGCGGCGGCCACCGCCAGTCGCGGCCCGGCCGCCTCGGGCGGCAGGGAGAAGGCGTCGGTCATCGGGGGTCCGATCGGGGGGTGGCGGCCGCCGGGGCGGTCGGCGGCGGGGTGGAGAACGGCGTGGTGGTGAACGGCGTGGTGGTGCTCGATGGGGCCGTGGTCGGTGGGGCGGGCGGGGCCGTGACCGGTTCGGCGCGGCCGGCCAGCCACTTGGCGTGGGCGTTCCGGTAGGCGGTGAACCGGGCCCGGGTGATGGCCCGCTGCAGGGTGCGCCCCGGGTCGCCGAAGTCCGGGGCGATCACCCCGTCCGGCTCCAGCTCGGAGAACCAGTACCGCTCGCCGTCGTGGAGGAAGTCCACGCAGAAGAACGGGATCGGCAGCTTCCGGGCGAAGTACGCGGTGGCCTCGGCCAGTTCGGGCGGCACCGGCGGGAACTCCATCGACCCCCCGCGGCTGGCGTTGGCCACCGGCGACCCGGGCTCGGGTATCCGCTTGAGCACCGCGAACGGCTCGCCGTCGATCACGTAGACCCGGTAGTCGACGGTGCCGTCGCCGAGGTAGGGCTGGGCGACCAGCGTGGTGTCGCCGCCCTGGGCGAGGCTGGCCAGGCCCCGGATGTCCTCCGGGCCGCGCGCCAGGTTGATCCCGCCCCCGCCGCACCAGCCGGCCGGCTTGACGATCGCCGGGTAGGTCAGGCCGCCGAGCGCCACCTCGTAGTGGTGTTTGGCGACGTCGCGGCCGGTGCCGATCCGGATCGAGGGGATCGGCGGCACCGGTGAGTCGGCGAGGTGCAGCACGGTGGCCAGCTTGTCGTTGCCGATCAGCGAGACCTGCGGCGGGAACGGCAGGTAGAAGCCGGCCTGCTCCAGCACCGCGTACAGCGCGTACTGGTTGAAGACGTCCATCGACTGGTACGGCAGCGAGTAGAGCGCGGTGATGAACAGGGTGTCCTGCGGGGTCACCGGCTCCTCGTCGACGTAGACCACCGGGTGGGCCGGGTCGGTGGCGTCCACGGTGACGGCGTCCGGCGCGTGCCGGCACCAGTTGAGGCCCAGCTCCTCGGCGGTCTCGGCGTAGAGGTCCCAGAAGTAGTGGCGCCAGGTCGCGCCGGTCCGGGTGGACTCGCGGTCGGGGAAGATCCAGCACATCCGGCGCAGCGGGCCGGGGCCGGGGCCGGGGCCGGTTGCGGGCTCGGGCGGGGCGGTGGCGTTCACCGTGCTGCTCCTTCCTGGGGGGCGGGGCGCCCGGCCCGTTCCGCCCACCAGCGGCGGCCGGACTCGGGCAGGGTGTCCACCGGGTCGTAGTAGGGGTGGTGGCGGGGCGGCACCTCGGGGACGGCGCCCCCGGCGGCGGTGGCCCCGGCGGCCGGGCGGGCGGCGCGCGCGGTGCGGGGGGCGTCGCGGGCGGCACGGGCCTCCGGCTCGGTGCGGTGGTTCTGCGCCCAGTACGAGATGCCGCGCTCGCGGTCGTACGCCGCGACCTGGTGCACCCAGCGCTTGCCCAGGCGCGGCACGTCGCAGACCAGGCGGGGGGTGGCGTAGCCGGGCAGGTAGCCCATGATCGCCTCCTGGAGGCGCTGTGCGGTGTGCAGGCTGGTGCGCCAGTGCTCGGCGTTGGGGATCATGTCGCAGAGGTAGAAGTAGTACGGCAGGATGTTCGCCTCGCCCTGGAGGGCGAAGCAGAGGTCCAGCAGGTCCTCGGGCGTGTCGTTGACCCGGCGCATCAGCACCCCCTGGTTGCGCACGTCCCGCACGCCCGCGTCGAGCAGCGCCCGGGCCGCCTCGGCGACCAGCGGGGTCACCGAGCGCACGTGGTTGGCGTGGGTGTGCACGGCGAGGTTCACCGCCCGGCGGGCGGCCACCGAGGCCACCCGGCGCACGCCCGCCAGGATCCGCGGCTGCAACCAGTGCTGGGGCAGGCCGACCACGGCCTTGCTGGCGAGCCGGATGTCGCGCACCGATTCGAGCTCCAGCAACTGCTCCAGGAAGGACTCCAGTTGCGGCCACGGCACATTGGCGAGGTCACCGCCGGAGACGACCACGTCGCGCACCGACGGAGTGCGCTTGAGGTAGTCGAGCATCTGCTCCTGGCGGTCGCCCGGCCGCAGCACCAGCCGGGCCTTCTCGACCTGGGGAGTGGAGGTGCCGACCAGGTCCATCCGGGTGCAGTGGCCGCAGTACTGCGGGCAGGTGGCGACCAGTTCGGCCAGCACCTTGGTCGGGTAGCGGTGGGTGAGGCCCTCGACCACCCACATCTCGGCCTCGTGCAGCGAGTCGCGCTCGGCCTTGGGGTGGCTGGGCCACCGGGGGTGGCGGTCGGCGGCCACCGGCAGCATGTAGCGGCGGACCGGGTCGGCCAGGAAGGCGGCGGTGAACGCCTCCGGGGAGGCCGGGGCGTGCGCGGCCATGGTGTTGAGCAGCTGCGGCGGGACCAGCAGCGGCATGGTCGCGAACCCGGCCCGGTCGGCGGCGAGTTGCTCGTAGAACTCCGGGGTCAGCAGGTCGCCGACGACGGCCCGGAGCTGGCGGGCGTTCTTGACGCAGTGGGCGCGCTGCCACTGGGCGTCGCGCCACTGGGCCGCGGTGACCCCGCGCCAGCCGGGCAGCCGGCGCCAGTCCGGTTCCACCAGCGGGGTGCGGACGTACTGGTAGGGCGCTGCGGTCGGCGCGGGGGCGGGGGCGCTGGCGGAGGACGCGGGGGCGGTGCCGGGGGGTGCGGCCGGAGCCGGGTGCGCGGGCGCGGCGGAACGCCCGGCGGCGGGGACGGTGCGTGGGTGGGTCGCGGGGTGGTCGTCCATCCGGGGGCTACAGGCCGGTGAAGAGGGTGGCGAAGCGGGTGCGCAGTTCGCGCTTGAGGACCTTGCCGGTGGGCCCGAGCGGGAACTCCTCCGCCGTGCGGGCCACCCGGACGGCGGAGAGCGTGGACAGCCCCGCGGCGGTCAGCGCCCGGTTGGCGGCGGTCAGCACCTCGATCTCCCCGGCGGTCTCCGAGCCGTGCTGCAACTGGACCACCGCGATCGGCCGTTGCCCCTCGCCGCCGGTGCCGGGCACGCCGACCACCGAACAGTCGCGGACCAGCTCGGCACAGTCCGCGAGCAGCACCTCCTCGACCGGCAGGCTGTAGACCGGGCCGCCGGCGGTGTCGATGACGTCCACCGTCCGGTCCAGGTGGTAGAACCGGCCCTCGGCGTCGCGCCGGGCGACGTCCCCGGTCAGCCAGTAGCCGGCCAGCTCGAAGCTGTCGGTGAGCCGGGCGTTGTTCCAGTAGCCGGGCGTGCGGGAGGGCGAGTCGACCGCCAGCAACCCGACCGTGCCGTCCGGAACTTCGTGGCCGTCCTGGTCGAGCACGGCGGCCCGGCGGACCACCTCCAGCGGTTTGCCGACGCAGCGGTCGTCGCGGAGGCTCTCCGGCGTGGTCACCTGGCCGAACAGCGCCATCCCCATCTCGGACGAGCCCAGGCCGTCGACGAACTGCGAACCGGGAAGGGCGGGCTGGTCGGCCTTCTCCTGCGGCAGCAGCCAGGGCCGGATCAGCCCGGCGGGCCGCTCGCCCAGCCCGACCAGCCGGCGGATGTGCCCGTAGTGCGCGCTGTCGCCGGTGTTGAACCAGGAGTGCACCTTGGCGGCACCCTTCACCGGCAGTTCCCCGGTGGCGAGTTCGACGAAGGTCCGGGGGAAGGAGGCGACCATGGTCGGCCGGAACGCCTCCATCACCGGCTCGACCACCGGGCGCCGCCAGTCGGCCATCACCACGGTCGGCAGACCGAGCAGGGTCGCGGTGAGGAAGTAGCTCAGTCCGCCGGCGTGGGTGTGCGGCATCAGGGACATCAGCCGGTCCTCCGGCTCGGCCGGGAAGCGCACCATGCGCGGCTGCTTGCCGTCCCAGAACTGGCGGTGCGCCAGGATGGTGGACTTGGGGGTGCCGGTGGTGCCGGAGGAGTGGATCAGCGCGACCACGTCCTCCGGCGCGTGCCGGTACGGGTACTCCGCGGGCAGACCGCCGGCCGCGTCCGCGTCGAAGGCCTGCACCTCGGCGGCGAGCGCGAGGAACCGCGGCCGGCGCTGAGGGTCCCGGCGGTAGGCGGCGGCGAGCCGGGTGGTGTCGTCGGCGACCGCCCCGACCACGCCGACGTGGTTGAGGTAGCGGACCATCACGTCGTGCCGCATGGCGTCGTTGACCAGGGCCGGGACGGCACCCAGCGCGGTCAGCGCCAGGAAGTGCAGCAGCGGCTCCAGGCCCTCGGCGATCACCACGGCCACCGGCTCGCCGGGGCGCACGCCGTTGGCGTGGTACCAGGCGGCGTAGCGGTCGCGCAGCGCGGCCAGGTCCAGCAGACTGTGGCCGCGCAGCACGACGGCTCCGCGGTGGTCGGTGTGGTGGCTGTAGGCGAACGGCACCGCGCGGTGGGGGTTCACGGCGATGGCGTGGTCGAGGAAGTTGCCGGCCCCGAGGCCGGGTTCGGCCATCAGCCGCTCGCGGGCGGCGAGCGGTGCGATCGGGGACGGCGGGGTGGTGCCCAGGGGGGAACTCTGGTCGCTCATGGCGGTCTCCTGTGGGGTCGCCCGCGGTTCTTGTGGAACGTGAGCATGGGCTGGGTGTGGTGGGGAGATCAGGTGCGCGGCGGACAGGTTCGTGCTCGGTGTGCTCGGTGTGCTCGGTGTGCTCGGTGGGGGTGGTGCGGGTGGTGCGGGTGGTGGCGGTGTTGGTGCGGGCGGTGCGGATCGAGCGGTGTGTCGGGCGGCGCGGATGCTCAGGCGCCGTCGAGGATCTCGGCGACGACCCGGTGGCCGGAGCGGATCGCGCCCTCCAGCAGGCCGAAGAACTCCGTGCTGGTCTCGGTGCCGGCCCAGTGCACCCGGCCGTGCGGCGCGGTCAGCGTCGGGCCGAGCCGGAGCCAGTCGCCGGGCCCGAAGAGCGCCGCGTAGCAGCCCTTGCTGTAGGGGTCGTTGACCCAGTCGGTGACGTGGAAGCCGACCGGCTCGGGCAGCATCGGGAACAGCCGGGCGGCCTGTGCGACCGCGGTCGCGCGCTGCTCGCGCGGCCCCAGTGCGGCGTAGCGGTGCGCCTCGGCCCCGGTGACGAAGCCGGTGAGCACCCCGACCGCCGCTCCGGCGGGGGAGTCGTCCACCGTGGAGAGCAGCGGTCCCTCCGCGTTGACCGACCACCCGGAGAGCCCGTGCTCCCGCCAGACCGGCGACGGGTAGACCAGGTTGACCTTGACGGCGCAGCCGCGTCCGGTGCGCTCGCCCGCCCGCCGGGCCGGGGGCTCCGGTCCCAGGTCCAGGGCGTCGGCCAGCAGCGGCGGCAGCGCCACCACCGCCACGTCGGCCCGGTACTCCGCGCCCTGGCTGGTGCGCACGGTGACCCCGTCGGCGTCCTGTCCGACGGCCCGCACCGCCTCGCCGAGCCGGACGGCGCCCCGGTGCCGGGCGGTCAGCCGGGCGGCGAGCCGTTCGCACAGCAGGTGCGCGCCGCCCTCGATCCGGTCCTGCTGGGCGCCGCCCTCGAAGGCGTTCAGATAGCGCAGGCCGCCGCCCGAGCGCAGGTAGAAGGCCATGTGCAGGACGGAGACGCCGGCCGGGTCGGCGGCCATCATCTCGCCCAGGAAGAGCGGGAAGAACAGCCGGGCGTCCGGATGGGTGAGGTACTGCTCGGCCCACTCGGCGGCGGTGAGGGTGTCCAGCCGCTCCGCGTCCGGGGTGAGCCAGGGCGCCTCCGGCCGGACGGCGGCGGTGAGTTCGGCGAGCCGGTCGAAGAGGTCGCCGAGCGCCACCGCGTTCAGCGGCGGGAACCTGCCGTCCCGGGTGGCGTGCCCGTCGTCCGGCTCCGCCCCGTCGGCCCCGCCCGCCCTGCCCTGGCAGCCGAGGGCGAAGCGGCTCGCGCCGAGCATGGTGGTGGGTGTGGTGTGGAGCTCCAGTTCCTTGATGAGCGTGATGAGTTCGGTGTGCCGGGCGCCGAGGTAGGCGGCGCCCGCGTCGGTCCAGGCGCCGGGTGCGACCTCGATCCCGTGGGTCCGCCCGCCGACCCGCTCGCGGGCCTCCAGCACGGTGACGGCGACCCCGCGGGAGGCCAGCCCCTCGGCGGCGGTCAGGCCGGCGATCCCGGCGCCGACGACGACGGCGGAACGCGGCGTCCGGCGTCTGCTCCCGTCCCCGGCGCTCATCCGGCGGCCCCGATCAGCGCGGCCAGACCGGCCGGCGTGGGCGCGAGCACGAAGTCGTCGAAGGACAACTCGACGCCGTACGTCCGGGCGACCGCGCTCAGCACGCGGGTGGCGATGAGGGAGTCGCCGCCCAGGAGGAAGAAGTCGGACTCGGGGGCGACGTCGTCCGTCTCCAGGACGCGGCGGAAGATCGCCACCACGCCCTCGGTGTCCGCTGGGGTGGTGTCTACGCTGCTCAACGAGGCTCTCCTTTGACCGCTGGTGAGGGGACCGTTCGTTCGGGTGGCCTGTGGACGTGCGCGGGGGCACGGGTGCGTGGTCGTGCGGATACGCGGTCGTGCGGGTGCGCGGCCGCGTGGGCCGGTGCCGGCCGGTCCCTAGGGACGGGCGGCGGGCAGGGGGGCCGGGTGGCGGAGCCGGGCAGGGCCCTGGGCCTCGGCAGGACCCTGGACCTGGCCATGGACCTGGCCATGGACCTGGGCGTCGGCCTCGGCGTGGGCCTCGGCCCGTGTCGGGGCCCCGGCCCCGGCCGAGTGCAGCCGGTGCGTGCCCGCCCGGTCGACCTTGCCGCTGGCGGTGAGCACCAGCTCCGGGACGACCGTGATCCGGGCGGGCACCAGATGGCCGGGCACCCGCTCCCGCAGGTACGCGCGGAGCTCGGCGTCCAGCGCTCCGGCCGCTGCCCCGGGGAGCGGGACCACGTACGCGACCAGCGCGGTGCGCCCGGCCGCGGTCGTCCCGGTCACCGCCACCGCGCGCACCGCGGGATGTGCGCCGATGTGCGCCTCCGCCTCCGCCGGGTCGACCCGGATCCCGCGCACCTTGAACTCGCCGTCCAGCCGGCCTTCGTGGGTCAGCACGCCGTCGGCCGCCCGGCTCACCCGGTCACCGGTGCGGAACCAGCGCACGGCCCCGGCCTCGCCCGCGTCCGCGGCCTCCTCGGTGAACCGGGCCGCGGTGGCCTCCGGCAGGCCGCGGTAGCCGAGGGCCACGGCGGGACCGCCGATCAGCAACTCGCCGCGTTCGTCGATGCGTTCGTGCACATGGGGCAGCGCCCGGCCGATCGGCACCTGGTCGCCGGCCGCCCAGGGCCGGTCCCGGGCGGCGGCCAGCGGCCCGTGCAGGTCGACGGCATGGGTGATCAGCGTGGTCTCGGTGGACCCGTAGGTGTTGAGCAGCCGGATCCGCGCGGTGTCCAGGGCGGCCCAGTCGGCCAGCCGGGCCGGGTGGGCCGCCTCGCCGCCGATCACCACCAGCCGTACGCTGCCGGGCAGTCCGAGCCGCTCCTCCGCGAGGTGGCGGACCAGTTCGTGCCAGAAGGCGGTGGGCAGGTCGAGCACGGTGATCCGCTCGCGCTCGACCATCCGCAGCAGGCGCGGGAACGAGCCGCTGTGGGCGTCGCGGTCGAGGACGAGCGTGGCGCCGGTGACGAGCGCCGGGAGGATCTCCTCGAAGCAGGTGTCCCAGTTCAGCGACGCGAACTGCAGCACCCTGTCCTGGGCGGTGAGGCCGAACAGGGTGCACAGCGAGTCCACGGCGGCGGAGATCGCCCGCCGGGGAGTGACGACGGGTTTCGGCTGCCCGGTCGAACCCGAGGTGAAGAGCAGATAGGCCGGTCGCTCCGGCCCCGTCCGGCGCGCACCGCCGGGGGACCACGGACCGCCGGGAGGCTCCGGATCGGTCCCGGCTAATCGGGGTAACCCGACCGCTTCCACGCCGGGGTGCCCGTCGAGCCCGAGGGCCGTCCGGCAGCCCGCCGCGGCGAGCATCTCCCGCTGCCGCTGCGGCGGGAACGCCGGGTCGACCGGACAGTACGCCCCGCCCGCGACGAGGACGCCGAGCAGACCGGCCACGGTGTCCGGGGTGTGCGTGGCCGCGACCGCCACCGGGCCCGGGTCCGGCCCGAGACGATCGGCCAACGAGTGCGCCAGTGCGTTGAGTTGACGGTAGCTGACGGTCCGCCCGTGGTGGGCGATCGCCGGCCGCCCCGGATATCGGCGCACGGTTTCCGTGAACGCGTCAATCAGGTCGGAAGTGGCCCCGTGGATGTTGCGGTTATTTGTCATGCCCGCCCCAAAGAATGCCGGTGCGAGCACGTGTTCGGTGCTCGGCGGACCGGGACTCTACCGGGGTGCCGCACGGAGCCACAATGGTTGTCGGGGATGTCGCTTCAAGGACGCGCGGTTGACATGTGGACGGGACTCGTTCCGCCTGGACGGTCCCGTGTGACCCGAGTGGCTCCGCTCGGTGGCGGCGCGATGACGATCCGTCATGTCCGGCGGGCGGAGTTTCCCGATGGATCCGCACGCGATCGGAAAACCTTGTGCCGCAAGGTGATTGACGATCCGTTCGGAGGCGAATTGAACGGCGCCCGCGCCATCGCTCCCGTCGTTGCCGCTGCTGACGGCCGAAGCTGCTGCCCGACGGCGTCCGGCCGCCGTATTCGGGAGAAGGGTTCACCGATTTCCCGGATTCCCTGCGGAAAGGACGTCGCCGGAGTGTTCGTCCGCCGCCCGTCTCCCGTCTCCCGTCTCCCGTCTCCCGTCCGCCGGACCGGCCGGGATCGGCCGGGGCTCAGCTGTACGCGATGCGCTCCGTCTCGAAGAGCTGTGCGGCGCCGATGCGGCCCTCGTCGAGGGAGAGCAGCCAGGGCAGCAGGACGGGTGTGGCGTGCAGTCCGCCGTGAGGGCCCAGGCGCAGGTCCGCGAGGCCGTCGCCGGGAAGCCAGCGGTCGAGTGCGTCGGCCAGGTGCAGATCGGCCGCCTCCGTACGGGTCCCGGTCCAGACGGCCAGCCAGGGCGTCAGGGTGCCGGTGGCGGCCGCCACCGCCTCCAGGACCTCCGTCACGTGGTGGTCCGCGGGGTGCGTTCGCAGGGTCGAGTGCCACCAGGCCGACCAGACCGCCGCCACGGCGGCCCGTTCCGGCGCGGCCCGGCCGGGCAGTCCGGCGGCGAGGAGCCGGGCGGCGACCACCGCCGGGTCGGCGTGCAGCCGGCCGGTGGTCAGGAGGCGGAGGATGCGGGGGGTCATCCGGCGGTAGAGGGCCTGGAAGCCGTCCCAGTGGTCGGGATCCTCGTCCGCGACGGACCGGACCAGTTCGTCCGGCACGGCGCTCGCCGGGCCGCCGAGCGCCGCCAGGTCGGCGGGGGAGTAGCAGTGGGTGCAGCCGCGCTGGGGGTGCGGTCGTTCGGTGAACGGGGCGAGGGCGGCGTCCAGGGCGTCCAGGGCGGACCGGAGCGTCGGGTCGGGCCCGGTCGGCCGGGAGGGTCGGGCCGGTGGGGCGGGGTGGGTCACGGGAGCCTGCCGGTGGGACCTCGTCCGGCTTCCGGAGAGGGGGCGACGCTATCACGACGCTTCGGCGGCGGACGGACGTGCCGGGGCGGCCGGGGTGGGGCCGCCCCGGGGGTGGGTCAGCAGGAGAGGTTGCCGCCGCCGACGTCGGTTCCCAGGACGCCGACGAACTTCTTGAAGAGGTTGATGCGGTCGTCGCGCTGGGCGGGGTTCTTGCCGTCGCACTCCAGGGCGCCGTTGATGGTGCGGATGGTCTCGCCGAAGCCCTTGTTGTTGACGATCGCGTCGTGGCCGGTCATCCGGCCGGCGCCGTTCTGCGTGTTCCAGAACCAGAGCGCGGTCTTCCAGGAGACGGCCGGGTCCCGCTCCGCCAGGGAGGGGTTGTGCAGCAGGTCGATGTGCAGGGCGTCGCCGGCGGCCTTGTAGTTGAAGTTCCAGCTCAGCTGCAGCGGTCCGCGCCCGTAGTAGGCGGACTGGCCGGCCGGGCAGCCGTAGGGCTGCGAAGTGTCGCAGTAGTGCGGGTAGTTGGCGGTGTTCTGCTCGACCACGTACTTCAGTCCGCCGGTCTCGTGGCTGACGTTCGCGGCGAGGCGGCCGTCGTCGCCGGCGTACACCGCGCCGGGGTCCAGGATCCGGTGCCCGTCGTCGAAGGTGACGACGGTCCCGCGCAGGACGAGCGCCATCAGTCCGCCGCCTTCACGATCGGTCCGGTGCCTTCCAGATCAGGGTGTGCCGGTCGTCCGGGACCGGGCGGCGGACCGAGTTCTGTTCCCCGCCCCCGAGGGCCCGCACCCAGGCGTCGTCCCCGAGGAACGCCGGGACGCCGAAGGGCAGGTCGCGGGCGGGGACCGGCCGGTAGTCGCCCTCCTCGAACACGGTTCCGTAGTCGGGCCCGGTGTTGTCGCCGTCCTCGTCCGGGGTCACGATCGGACGCAGCGTGGTGATCGCCGCCCGCCACCCGTCCAGCAGCGTCGACTCGGTGTGGCTCGACGGGTGCGGGACCTTCGCGAGCGCGGCCCCGGCGGGCCGGCCGGTCCACAGCCGCACCGCCTCCTGGGCGACGCCGCCCATCGCCACGACGGCCTGCAGGGCGGGGCCGGCCACCGCGTCGTAGAACTCGTTGCGCCACTGCGCCTGGAGCGGGTCGGCGAGCCGTGGCTTCATCGGCCCGGCGAACGACGGGCGCACCGCGTAGGCCCACGCGTTGACGCAGACGTAGGACCGGGTCAGGCCCAGCCTCGCCAGGAACCCCTGCACCCGCTGCCCGGCGTTGCCGACCAGGGTGCGCCCGGCGATCCGCTCGGTCGGCCCGGGATCGGAGGCGACGACCAGCACCCGTGCCGACCCGTCCAGCCGCCCCCGGTAGAACACCGGCCCCCAGTCGAACCAGAACGCCTCCCCGGCGGGCGGATCGGCCTCGGGTGCGTCGGCACCGGGCGGATCGGGCACCCGCGCGAACAGCTCCGCGAACGCGTCGCCCGGCCCCCGGTCGTACTCGGCCATCGGGTCACCACCTCACTCACCGGCGGACCGCACGGACCGTGCCCACCCGCCCCGCTCCCGCACGGGAACACCGGTTCCGGCCCACCTCCCAATGCACCACACCACCCGGCGCCGCGCAAACCGTCCCGCCGAGGGGCGGCCCGGGCCCGTGCGGTGGCGGTGCCGGGGGGTGGGTCGCGCGGGGTGACGCCGTCCCGGTACCGGTCCGGGAGGGGAAGGGGCCGGGTGCGGACTGCCGACCGGGCCCGTGGCGGGTTCCTCTCGTTGCCGGGGGCGAGGTGCCGTCCGGACCGTCCTCCCGGTGCCGGTCCGGCGGGGGCTGGTTCCCGTCGGGGGGCTGGGCGGCGGGTTCCCAACGGGGCGGGGGAGCGGCGGTGGCGGAGTGGGTTGCTGTCGGGCGGGGCGCATGGCAGGGCCTGCGTGGGGGCCGTGCCCTTGGTGGGCCGGGGTGCTCCGGTGGTCGTGCCGGGGTGGGTCGCGCGGGGTGACGCCGTCCCGGTGCCGCGCGGAACCGCCATGCCGGGGCGGCCCGGGAGTGGGTTGCCGTCCGGGGCGTTGCGCAGGAAGTCGGCCGGTCCGACTTCC
>NZ_JBHJRC010000071.1:0-30865 GCF_042261735.1 Kitasatospora sp. NPDC056327
GGCCCGCCCGGAGCGCTTCCGGACGGGCCCCGCCGCACCTGTCGGCCGTTCAGACCCCCAGCAGCCGGGCGAAGTCCAGGCCGAGGCCGCCGAGGACGGGCAGTGCGCCGAGGTCGGTGATGGCACCGACCGGGATGCTGTAGCCCTGGTTCACCTCCCGCTGCTGCGGCGCGGCGGCGGCCGGCCCGGTCAGGGCTCCGGTGAGGACGGCGGTGAGGGTGGCGAGCAGGGCGAAGGTGCGCACGAGGGCCTCCGGGGGCGTGGAAACGGGTGTCCTGCCGAACGCCCGGGGCGGTCGTGCGGTTACGTATCGTCCCTCCTTCGGCCGTGCAGGTAAAGCTCCTTGACCAGTGTTCATGACAACATGTCATATGTCTGTACCACTGGCCCGGCAGCCGCCTACGGTCCTCCCATCCACACAACTGGGAGGGCCCCCGTGCGCGTTGTCCCGAACCTCCGGATCCTGGCCGGCGTCCCGCTGGCCGCCGCCGCGCTCCTCGCCCTGAGCGCCGGCACCGCGAGCGCCGCGATACCGATCAACAAGCCCATGACCGGCAAGGCCACCTACTACAACGACGCCGGCTACGGAGCCTGCGGCACCCGGATCGACGCCGCCACCCAGCAGCTCGTCGCCGTCTCGCACACCTGGTGGACCACCGCCAACCCCAACAACGACCCGGTCTGCAAGGGCATCTCGGTCAAGGTCAGCTACCAGGGCAAGACCATCACCGTGCCCGTCAAGGACCAGTGCCCGTCCTGCCCCTCCACCCACATCGACCTCAGCGAGCCCGCCTTCGCCAGGCTCGCCCCGCTCGGCCAGGGCGTGATCAACGGCCTCACCTGGCAGTTCGTCAAGACCGGCCTCGCCGGCGGGACCGTCCCGCTCTCCGAGCCCGTCACCGGCTCCGCCGCCGGCTGACCCCGCCCGCCCGCCGCGGACGCCGCCCGCCCGCTCCGGTTGTCGGAGCGGGCGGGCAGAATCGGCCCTGCCGCGCTCCCGGCGCGGCAGGCGACACCGACGGAGGGTGCCGGATGGCGAGGTACGTCACCGTGACGGCGGCGGTCAGGATCGGCGGGCCGCGCCTGCGCGCCTACCTGCGGTCGCCGGCCGCCCCGCCCGGCACCCGGCCCGGGGCCGACTGGACCGGGCTCTGCGACGCCTGGCCGGACGGGGCCGTCCGCCGCCGCTACCGCGCCGAACTTCCCGCCGCCCTCGCCGAGTGCGACCGCTGGACCGGGGGCGACCACGCGGGCCTGCTGCGCGGCCTCGACGAGGACGGCGGCCTGACCCTGCGCCACGACGGTGCCGGCGATTCCCTCGCGATCGACTTCGACAGCCGGATCGACTTCGAACTCCCCGGCATGATCTGGGCGTTCACCGCCCTGCGCGGCCTCGCCGACACGATGGCCGACGGCGACGCCGGCCTCGTCGAGCTCACCGCCGACTGGTGCGGCGGGACGGTGCCGATGCGCCTCGCCCCGCAGCACTCCGCCTTTCTGCACCCCGCCCGCGACGCCGCCGCCCTCGCCCGCGCCCGGGACGCCGCCTTCGACGTGCGCTGCGCCGCCTCCGAGGCGGACCCGGACGAGCCGGCCGGGGACGTCCTCGACCGGCTGCTCGCCTGACGGGGTGCAGGACGCGGGCCCCCGGACCTTCCACGGCGGCACTGGTCCGCCGGCGGCGCACGGGCGTGGCGTCCGGGAACCGGTCGGTGCGGGACGGAGGCCGGGAGCCCGTGGGATCAGGCGGCCCGCCTCGCCGACACCGTCGCCGGCCGGTAGCGCCCGCCCGGGCCCGGGCCGCCCGCCCGGCCCCGGGCCGGGCGCGGGTCAGGAGCCCACGTACTCCGCCAGGTGCCGGCCGGTCACGGTCGAACGCGCGGCGACCAGCTCGGCCGGCGTGCCCTCGAAGACCACCCGGCCGCCGTCGTGGCCGGCCCCGGGGCCGAGGTCGATGATCCAGTCGGCGTGGGCCATCACCGCCTGGTGGTGCTCCACCACGATCACCGACTTGCCGGACTCGACCAGCCGGTCCAGCAGGCCCAGCAGCTGCTCGACATCGGCCAGGTGGAGACCGGTGGTCGGCTCGTCCAGGACGTAGACCCCGCCCTTGTCGCCCATGTGGGTGGCCAGCTTCAGCCGCTGGCGCTCGCCGCCGGACAGCGTGGTGAGCGGCTGGCCCAGGCTGATGTAGCCGAGGCCGACGTCGGCGAGCCGGGTGAGGATGCGGTGCGCGGCCGGGGTGCGCGCCCCGCCCTCGGCGAAGAAGGCCACCGCCTCCTCCACCGGCATCGCCAGCACCTCGCTGATGTCCCGCCCGCCGAGGTGGTACTCCAGCACCGAGGCGTCGAACCGCCGCCCCTCGCAGTCCTCGCAGGTGGTCGCCACGCCCGCCATGATCGCGAGGTCCGTGTAGACGACGCCCGCGCCGTTGCACGTCGGGCAGGCGCCCTCGGAGTTGGCGCTGAACAGCGCGGGCTTCACCCCGTTGGCCTTCGCGAACGCCTTGCGGATCGGCTCCAGCAGCCCGGTGTACGTGGCCGGGTTGCTGCGCCGCGAGCCGCGGATCGGGCTCTGGTCCACCGAGACCACGCCCTCCCCGGCCGGGATCGAGCCGTGCACCAGGGAGCTCTTGCCGGATCCGGCCACCCCGGTGACCACGACCAGCACGCCCAGCGGCACGTCCACGTCGACGTCCCGCAGGTTGTGCGCGGAGGCGCCGCGGATCGCCAGCCTCCCGGTGGGCTCGCGCACCGCCGTCTTCACCGCGGCCCGGTCGTCCAGGTGCCGGCCGGTGACGGTGCCGGCGGCCCGCAGCCCCTCGACGCTGCCCTCGAAGCAGACCGTGCCGCCCGCCGCGCCCGCGCCCGGACCGAGGTCCACCACGTGGTCCGCGATCGCGATCACCTCGGGCTTGTGCTCCACCACCAGCACCGTGTTGCCCTTGTCCCGCAGCTGCCGCAGCAGCCCGTTCATCCGCTCGATGTCGTGCGGGTGCAGGCCCGTGCTGGGTTCGTCGAAGACGTAGGTGACGTCGGTGAGCGAGGAGCCGAGGTGGCGGATCATCTTCACCCGCTGCGCCTCGCCGCCCGACAGGGTGCCGGCCGGCCGCTCCAGCGAGAGGTAGCCCAGGCCGATCTCCACGAAGGAGTCCAGGGTCTCCCGCAGCGCGGTGAGCAGCGGCGCCACCGAGGGCTCGTCCAGCCCGCGCACCCACGCGGCGAGGTCGCTGATCTGCATCGCGCAGGCGTCGGCGATGCTGATCCCGCCGATCTTCGACGACCGGGCCGCCTCGGTGAGGCGGGTGCCGCCGCACGCGGGACAGGACGTGAAGGTCACCGCCCGGTCCACGAACGCCCGGATGTGCGGCTGCATCGCCTCCCGGTCCTTGGACAGGATGGACTTCTGGACCTTGGGGATCAGCCCCTCGTAGGTGAGGTTGATGCCGTTGACCTTCACCTTGGTCGGCTCGCGGTGCAGGAAGTCCGCGAGCTCCTGCTCGGTGTAGTCGCGGATCGGCTTGTCCGGGTCCAGGAAGCCGGAGCCGGCGAAGATCCGCGTCATCCAGCCGTCGCCGGTGTAGCCGGGCACGGTGATCGCGCCCTCGGAGAGCGACTTGGCGTCGTCGTAGAGCTGGGTGAGGTCGATGTCGGAGACCGAGCCCCGGCCCTCGCAGCGCGGGCACATGCCGCCGGTGACGCTGAAGCTGCGCCGCTCCTTGACGGCCTTGCCGGCGCGCTCCACGGTGACCGCGCCGGCCCCGCTGATCGAGGCGACGTTGAACGAGAACGCCTTGGGCGAGCCGATGTGCGGGCGGCCGAGCCGGCTGAACAGGATCCGCAGCATCGCGTTGGTGTCGGTGGCGGTGCCGACGGTGGAGCGCGGGTCGGCGCCCATCCGCTGCTGGTCGACGATGATCGCGGTGGTCAGGCCGTCCAGCACGTCCACCTCGGGCCGGGCCACGGACGGCATGAAGCCCTGCACGAAGGTGCTGTACGTCTCGTTGATCAGGCGCTGGGACTCCGCCGCCACGGTGTCGAACACGAGGGAGCTCTTGCCCGAGCCGGAGACGCCCGTGAACACCGTCAGCCGCCTCTTGGGGATCTCGATGCTGACGTCCTTGAGGTTGTTCTCGCGGGCGCCGTGCACACGGATCAGGTCGTGCGTGTCGGCGGCGTGCGGCTCCGGCGTCTGCGCGCCGGTCGTCGGGGCCGTGCTCATCGTCTCTCGGGTTCCTCTCGCGGTGACTCGCCGTGCTCTCCGGTTCCGATCCAACCATCCGGGTACGACAAGCGGTGTTTAGGCCGGTCGGAGCCCGTGCGCTGGCGGCCGGCGACGGCACCCCGCACGGTGGTGGCGGGGGACGGACGACGGGAGGTGCCGGCGGGTGTCGAAGCGGGCACGGGTGTGGCGGGCGGCGGCCGGGCTGGCCGCCCTCGTGGTGGGCACGGGAGCGGTTCCGGCGGCGGCCGTCGGGATAAGGCCGGGGTGGGCGGTGGCCGTGGTGGACCAGGCCTCGCGCCGGGTGCTGGTGCTGCAGAGCGCCGAGGAGCTCAGCGCGCTCGCGGCCTTCGGCGGGCAGGACGGGCGGCCGGTGGTCTGGTCCTGGTCCGCGGACGCCGCCGGCGACGTCCGCGACCTCGACCCGCGCCGCAGCTGGGAGCACCCGGACGAGGCCAAGAGCCGTGTCCGGCACGGCCGGCGCTACCTGCTGACCACCGCCTCCGGCGGTCTGGCGGCGGTCGTCGACACCACGACCGGCGCCGTCGCCTGGGCCACCGACACCGGACCGGCCGCCAACCCGCACAGTGCGGAACTGCTGCCCGACGGCAACGTCGCCGTCGCGGCCTCCACCGGCGGCTGGGTGCGGCTCTACGCGGCCTCCCTCGGACCGCGCAGCACCGCGCACGCGGAGTTCCGGCTGCCGGGCGCGCACGGTCTGCACCGGGACGGGCGGACCGGGCTGCTCTGGGCGCTCGGCGACGAGACGCTGACCGCACTGCGGGTGGGCGGCACGGCCGCCGCGCCGACCCTCACCGCCGAGCGCACGGTGCCGCTGCCCGAACGCGGCGGCCACGACCTGGCGCCGGTGCTCGCCGCGCCCGGACGGTTCTGGGTGAGCACGGCGGCGCACCTGTGGCGCTACGACCCGGCGGCGGACCGCTTCAGCCGGATCCGGCTGGGGAGCGAGCGGGCCGAGCGGGAGATCAAGAGCGTGGGCGACGAGCCGGGGACCGGGCGGCTGCTGACCGCGGCGCCGGACCACACCGGCCCGTGCTCCTGGTGCACCTCGGTGCTCACCCTGCACCGTCCGGACGGCGCCCGCAGCCTGCCCGGCACCCACCTCTACAAGGCGCGCTGGTGGACCAGTTGGGGGAGCGGGGCATGAACCGCGCGGCCGGGGGCCCGACCGGGGGCGGGGGCGGGGAGAGGGCCGCGGCGGGGACCGGGGGGACAATCGGACCGGGCTGGCATTCGGTGGATGTGGCTGATTTTATGCAACGCCAAACTACTCCAATAGTGGTCAGTTTCCGCTCCGGTTCCATATACCTCCCGGTAGCGCCCCGGGCTGGGATAGCGTCCATGGCGCCGGGGGGATCCGGGCCCGCTCGGCGGGTCCGCTCATCCAGAAATGCCATCACCCCGTTCAGGGAGAGAACCGTGCACAATTTCCTTTCCGAATCCAGGTCCGAGCCGGTCGACGAACTGCGGCTCGCGGTCGACTCGCTGGCCGCCTTTCCGGCCCGCGGCGCGGCCGGCGGCGCGGACGTACCCGACCGCCTCGCGGCCGTCGCCGAACTGTGCCGCGCGGTCGACGGCGTCCTCGACAGCCTGGTCGTCGAGGCCGCCGCCGAAGCCGCCGAGGAAGGCTGGACCGCCGCCCGGATGGCGTCCGAACACGCCGTCTACTACGCGCGGTTGAAGCGGGCGCTGCTGCCCACCGGTTCCACGGCAGAGCAGCGGTGAACGCGGCGCCCAGCCACGCGGCGGACGTCAACGCGCACGTCCTGGCCTGTCCCACCCGCTGGAGCGACGTCGACGAGAACGGGCACGTCAACAACGCCCGGCTGGTCTCCTACGTGCAGGAGGGAATTTACGACCTCTTCTGCCACCACGCGATCGCCGTACAGGAATCCCTTTTCCCGTCCGGATTCCTGATCGCCCGGCACGAGATCGATTATCTGGAGCAGCTCCACCACGGGCCGGAACCCCTGCTGGTGCTGCTCACGGTCGAGCGGCTGGGGCGCAGTTCGGCGCACGTCGTGGTCAGGGTGTGCCGTGACACGCACACTTTCATGCAGGCGCGGACCGTCGTGGTCGCCCGGGACGCGGCTTCCGGCCGTTCCCGTGCGCTCAGCCCGGCGGAGCGGCGGTTCCTGTCCGGGTTCCTCACCGAGGACGCACCGGCCGGGGCGGTGGTGGACGCGGTGTCGGCCGCGGCCGCCGTCGGGGTGCCGCCCCGGGTGGCGGTGAAGTCGCCGCGCGAACCGCTGACGGCGGTGTCCTCCGGACACCACCAGCCGCGCCGGCGTCTGCCCGGCCCCTCGGCCCTCAAGGGCGTTCCGGTCAGCCAGTCCGGACGTCGCGCCCGCTGACGTCTGCCACGGACCCCGGTCGGTGAGTGGCAGGATCCTGCTGGGGCAGGATCCTGCTTGGTCGGCGGACGGGACGGGTGGACGCGACGGGCGGGCCGCGGCGGTGACGGACCCTGCGGCGGTGACGGAGCACGGCGGTTGCGGGCCGGGGGGTGGCACAACGGCCCCGGGGGAGACGGCGGGTGGAGCCGTCGGGGGAGCGGGGCGGGAGCAGCGGGATCGGCGGAGCGGCCCCGGGGACGGCCCGTTCGGGGGTTCGCCGGGACGGTTCCCCGCACGGCGGGGCCCGGGGGCGACGGTATCGGGGGCGACGGGATCGCGGGGGTGACGGAAACCGGCCCCACCGGAGGGGACTTCGCACGCCGGCCGGCCCCCTGGTGTCCGGGAGCGGTCAGCGGCAGAGCGCGGCGGCGCCGATCAGCCCGGCGTCGGTGCCGAGTTCGGCGCGGCGCACCTCCAGTCCACGCACGTAGGGCAGTGCCGCGTAGTCGTCCAGGTGACGTGCGAGCGGGTCGAGGAGCACCGGCCCGGCGGTCGCCACACCACCGCCGATCACCACCCTGCGCAGGTCGACCAGTGCGGCGGTGGCGGCGATCCCGGCGGCGAGTGCCCGCGCCGCCCGGTCGAAGGCGGCCAGCGCGACCGGGTGTCCGGCCCGCGCGTCCTCCGCGACCGCCCGTGCCGAGCGGTCGTCCCCGGCGGGCCGCCAGCCCCCGGCGAGTGCCTGCCGGGCGATCGCGGTGCCGCTGGCGATCCCCTCCAGACAGCCCCGCGAGCCGCACGGGCACGGTTCCCCGTCGAGGTCGACGGTGATGTGACCGAGGTGCCCGGCGTTGCCGCTGGGGCCGGGCCGGACGGCGCCGTCCAGCACCAGGCCCGCGCCGACCCCGGTGGAGACCACCAGGCAGAGCGCGTTGTCGGCGCCCCGGGCGGCGCCGAGCCAGTGCTCGGCGGCGGCCATCGCGACGCCGTCCCCGGCCAGCCGCACGGGGCGGGCGCCCACGGCCGGGTGGGCGGCGACCTCGGTGGTGAGCGGGAAGGCGCGCCAGCCGGGGATGTTGACGGGGCTCACGGTGCCCGCGGCGAGGTCCACCGGGCCGGCGCTGCCGATGCCGACGGCGGTGACGGCGTCCCACTCGGGCGCGGCGGCGAGGCGGTCCAGGACCCGGTGCACCACGGCGAGCACCTCCGTGCCCGCCTCCCGCGCCGGGGTCGGCAGCTGGACGCGGTGGGTGAGCGTGCCGGCCGCGTCGACGAGCGCCCCGGCGGTCTTGGTGCCGCCGATGTCGAGGGCGGCGAACAGCGGACCGGCGAAGAGCGGTTCCGCGGACGGCCCCGCGGGCTGCCGGGCGGACCGGGGGGCGGTGGAGGGGGAGGGCGCGGTGGAGGGCCGGCCGGTGGAGGGCGAGGGCGCGGTCATGGCGGGTGGCTCCGGGCGGGGTGGGCGGACAGGACCAGGGACAGCAAACAGGATCGCCCCGCCGGGCCCGCCGACCGGGGTGAGCCCCGCGCGGCCCCGCCGGGCACCCCGGACTGCCCTTTCGGGCCGTTCCGGCCCGAACCGGACGGTCGCGGCGGCGGGTTTGCGGCCCGTTTCCGGGCCGGTGCAACCTTTCGCCCGGTCCACCGCATCAGAGAGGTGCGAGGTTACGGGAAGGGGGCCGGCCGGGTGGGGCGCCGGAGTGCGGGATTCCGGGGCGGGGGGCCAGGAATCCCCGTCCCGGCCGTGGAGTTCGTGGACGATTCGTCGCCCGTGATCGAATGCCCGTTCCTGTTGCAGGGCTGTGACAGTCCTGCGGGAAAAGTTGTTCGATCCGTGAGGATCCGTGGCTAGCATTTCCACATGGAATCGAATCCCTCCCCGATACGGAATGCGCCCGACGAGCAGACCCCCGGTCCTTCCCGCAGGACGCCGCTCCGGCTGGCCCGCCACGGCGCGACCTTCCTGGGTGTGAGCGTGGTCTCCGGCGCGCTGGTGGCCGGAGTGGCGCTGCCCGCCGTCGGTGCGCTCGGGCTGACCGCCAAGAACACGGCGGAGGGATTCGACGACATCCCGAACGACTTCAAGACGCCGCCGCTCACCCAGGCCTCGCAGATCTTCGACGCCAAGGGCGGGCTGATCGCCAAGGTCTACGAGCGCGACCGCACCGTCCTGGCCCCCGAGCAGATGTCGCCCTACATGCGGCAGGCGCAGGTCGACATCGAGGACGCCCGCTTCTACGAGCACGGCGCCGTCGACCTCAAGGGCGTGCTCCGCGCGATCAGCAAGAACGCGGAGAGCGGCACCGCCTCCCAGGGCGCCTCGACGCTCACGCAGCAGTACGTGAAGAACGTGAACGTGGAGAAGGCCGGCGACGACCAGGACGCCGTCCGGGACGCGATGCGCAAGACCCTGGGGCGCAAGATCCAGGAACTGAAGGTCGCGATCAAGCTGGAGGAGGAGCTGAGCAAGGAGCAGATCCTCACCAACTACCTCAACATCACGTACTACGGGAACGGCGCCTACGGCGTGGAGGCGGCCTCCCAGCGCTACTTCAGCAAGGCCAACAAGGACCTCACGATCGCCGAGGCCGCCACCCTGGCCGGCCTGGTGCAGAACCCGACGCAGTACGACCCGAAGCTGCACCCGCAGGCCGCGCAGAACCGCCGCGACACCGTGATCGACAAGATGCTGGAGAACAAGCACATCACGGAGGAGCAGGCGAAGGAGGCCAAGGCCGCCCCGCTGGGCCTGAAGTACAAGGACCCGCAGAACGGCTGCATCACCGCCAAGGCCGGCATGGGCTTCTTCTGCGACTACGTCCGGCGGGTGGTCAAGCAGGACCCGGCCTTCGGCGCCACCGCCGCCGAGCGCAAGAAGTTCTGGGACCAGGGCGGTCTGAACATCCGGACCACCCTCGACCCGGAGAAGCAGGCAGCCGCGCAGAACGCGGTCAGCTCCAACGTGCGGGTCACCGACACCGTCTCGGCAGCCGCCACCATGGTGGAGCCGGGCACCGGGAACATCCTGGCGATGGCGCAGACCCGCCCGTACGGCCTGGCGGAGGCGCAGAACCAGACCGTCGTCAACCTCAACGTCGACGCGGTGATGGGCGGCGGCAACGGCTTCCAGCCCGGCTCGACCTTCAAGCCGGTGGTCGCGGCGGCGGCCCTGGAGGCCGGCCTGCCGGCGACCCAGGAGTACGACTCCCCGAACAAGATCGAGTACCCGACGATGAAGACCTGCGGCGGGACGTGGAAGAACACCGGCAAGCCGAAGACGATGGTGCCCAACGAGTCCGCGAGCGAGAAGGGCCCGTACCAGCTGAAGGAGGCGATGGCCCTCTCGGTCAACACCTACTTCGTGCAGATGGAGCAGGAGATCGGCCTCTGCGCGGTCAAGCAGATGGCCAACAAGCTGGGCATCACCGCGAAGGCCAGCGGAGCCCCGCTGGAGGAGGTCCCCGCGATGGCCCTGGGCGTGGAGGAGGTCAGCCCGCTGGCCATGGCGAACGTCTACGCGACCTTCGCGGCCGGCGGCAGGTACTGCGCGCCGGTGGCCCTCTCCGGGATCACCACCGTGGACGGCCGGGAGGTGCCGGTGCCGCCCGCCCGCTGCGAGACGGCGTTCTCCGAGAGCACCGCCAAGGTGCTGAACACCATCCTGAACGGCGTGACCGAGGGCGGCGGCACCGGCCGCGCACTGAGCCTGGAGGGCGACCGGCAGATCGCCGGAAAGACCGGCACCTCGGACAAGAAGAGGGCCGCCTGGTTCAGCGGCTACACCCCGCAGCTCGCCACCGCGGTCTGGCTCGGCGGCCCCAGGGGCGGTGTCGAGATGCGCAACATCACCATCAACGGCAAGTACCGCACCGAGGTGTTCGGCGCCGACGGCCCCGGCCCGATCTGGCGGGACGCCATGAACCAGGCCCTGCGGGGCGCGCCCAAGCAGTCCCTGCCGATGGCGGACGTCCCCGACCCGGCGCCGAGGCCCGACCCGAGCGCCTCCACCGGCGCGAGCGGCACCGGTTCGCCGGCCAACTCCTCCTCCACGCCCAGGCGCTGACCACGGGCTGCCGGGGCGACGGGGGACGGAGCCGCACCGCCACCCGGGCGCCCTTCGTGGCAGCCGCTCCTGCGGCCCGCCGTACGGGCCCGCGCCGGGGCGGGCGGGTCGGACCGCGGACAGGTGCAGCCCGAACGGCGAACCGTCGGCGTCGGGCGTCCAGCCCCGGGAGCGCGCGACCCGGATGCCCGCGGCGACCTCGCGCGGCAGGACGGTCCCGCCGGGCGGCGGGTCCGGACGGCCCGGCCGGTTCAGGAGGGGAACGGCCAGGTCGGGCAGCACGGCCGGACGATCTGTCCGGGGACGGGCGGGCCCCCACGGCGGACAGGGCGGCAGCTGGGGCGAGGACGGCGCGGAGGTCCACAGGACCCTGCCGTTCAGCTGGACCGCGATCGCGCCCTCGTTGTGGATCGTCAGCTCGGCGCCCGGGTTGCCGCCCGTCAGCCCGTTCCCGCGGGCCGGGCGCCCAGGCTACGGCCGCCGGTCCGGCACCCGGCGGCAGGTCGACCGGCAGCTCTGCGGCACCCTGCCGGGGCGTTCCGCGTCCCCGGCCCGGCCGGCGGGGCGTTCGTCCGACGAAACTCGCTACCCGGTGGCCGGAGCACCGTGATACACAACCGGCGTGCAGAAAATCTTGGAGTTCCCCGAGGTCCTGCGGCTGATCGACGACCGCTCGGCCGCGTTCCGCGCCGCGATCGCGTCCGCCCCCGACCTCGACGTCCGGGTCCCGACCTGCCCGGACTGGACACTGCGCGAACTCGCGCAGCACCTCGGCGACGGCCGCCGCCGCCAGGCCGCCGTCGTCGCGGCGGGCCCGGGCGCCGAGCCCCCGGCCAGGACGGACCCGAAGGGCGCCCCGACCGCGCCCCGTGACCCCGAGGCCCTGGACGCCTGGCTGGCCGAGTCCACCGAGCTCATGCTCGCCGCGCTGCGCGAGGCCGGCCCGGACCGCGGCTGCTGGACGTGGTGGGGCCGCTCGCAGGCCCCGGAGACCAGCGGAGCCGTGGCCCGCCACCAGATCCAGGAGATCGCCGTCCACACCTACGACGTCCAGCTCGTCCTGGGCGCCGCACAGCCGCTGCCGACGGACGTCGCGGTCGAGGGCGTCGACGAGTTCCTGACGACCGTCTCGGCGACGAGCGTCCCCTGGCCGTTCGAGCCGGCGACCATCGACCTCCACGCGACCGAGGGCCGCTCCTGGCGCCTGACCCTCGACGCCGGGGGCGTCCGCTGCGACGACCTCGGCGCCGGTACGGAGCCGGGCGACCTGGTGATCCGGGGCGCGGCCGGCGAACTCGTCCTCTACTTCTACGACCGTGCCCCGCTCGACGCCCTGGAGATCACCGGCGACACCGAGCCGATGGACCGGCTCGCGGTCTGGGACCCGAACGCGTAGAGCCCGCACCGGTGACCCTCCACCGGTGGCGCGCGCTCCTGCGGGCACCACCGGTGGAGGGGTGCCGACACCACGCGGCACCGCCCCGACCCGGGTCGCCGGGGTGCTCCGGCGGTCCCGACGCCTCACCCCGGTATGGTCGGCTGCCCGGCCAGGCTCCGTCGCACCCCGGCCCTATGGTGGGCGCCATGACCGACATCGCAGTCCTGGCCCGTGCCCGCGCCGGCGACGGCCGCCCGGCGGAGCGGCTGACCTGCCACCCGCGCCTCCCGCTGGTGGCGGCCACCGCCGCGGGCAGCCGTCTGGTCCGGATCTGGGACTTCGCCGACGGGCTGCTCCGCGAGGCGGCCTCCTTCGATCTCGGCCTCCAGGGCCTGGGCTCCGGCGACCCCGGCCACGGCGACCCCGCTGCGCAGCCGCCGGACGACCGGTCCGCCCGGTGGCCCGGCGGCTGTCTCCCGCTGGCCTGGCACCCCGAGCAACCGCTGCTCCTCGTCACCGACCGAACCACCCTCGTCCGCTGGACGCCCGACGGGCCACCGGTCGTCGAACCCGCCCCGGCCCCCTACGGCTCGCTGGCGTTCAGCCCCGACGGGGGCCGGCTCTGGGCCTCCCCGTCCGCCGGCGGACCGGACACCTCGGACGTCCTGGACCTCGCCACCGGCGCCACCACCACGGCCCGCGGCTGGGACACCGGCGTCGCCGCCCACCCCTCCGGCCGACTCCTCGCCACCCTGGTCAGCGACCAGAGCGCCACCTTCTGCGTCTTCGCCCGGCCGGCCGGGGGCGCGATGCGGCAGCTCCGGCACACCCTGGTCCTGGACGTCGACGGCTACGGGACCCCACTGTTCAGCGCCGACGGACGACACCTCGCGATCCGCGGCAACGCGTACTTCGACTCGGTGGACGTCTTCGAACTCCCCTCCCTGCGAAGGGTCCTGTCGACCTCGCTCGGTGAGCCGGGTGAGCCGGGGGAGTCCGGCGGATCCGGTGCCTGGCCGTACCAGAACCTCGCGTTCGGCGCCGCGCCGGGCGTGCTCTGGATCGGCTCCCCGACCGGAACCCTGATCGAACTGGACGTCACCGCCCGGTCGGCCGTCGAACACGATCCGCTGCCCGGCTCCCCGCTCGCCGCCCTCGCCGCCACCGCGACCGGCCACCTGCTGGCCGCCCGCACCGACGGCGAACTGATCCTGCTGTCCGTACGGTCCGCCCCCGCGCCCGCCCCGGCCGTACTCGGCGACGAGGCCACGGCGTTCCTGGCATCGACCGCCGACGTGCCCGAGGACGGCGACCTGGAACCCCACCTCGTCATCACCGACGGCAGCGGCAGCTGGTCCCGGGGCGACCTCACCGCCCTGACCGAAGCCGCCACCACCGATCCGGCCTGGCTGGACCTCCGGGCCGCCGTCGACCGCGCACCGGCCGGGTGAGCTCGCTGGAGAGGCCCGGGTGGAGTCGACGGTGCAGGTCCGTTCCACCCGGCCCACCGCGTCATCGCGGACCTGAACGCGCTCCGGCGGTCGCGCCCACCGGCGGCGGGAAGGGACCCGTCCGCTCACCCCGAGCCGGCCCGAGCAGGTCTCAGGGGTCCACGCCCAGCAGCCGGCTGTCGAACCCGCTGTGGTCCTCCCTGATCACGGAGGACTCCTTCGTCAGCTCGACCGGAATGCCGGCCGGGCCGAGGATCTCCGCCAGCCCCTGCCGGACGGTCTCGGGGTTGCGGGTCTTCATCGAGTACGACCCGTAGGGCTTGCCCTTGATCGTCATCACGACGCTGATTCTGGTCTTGGCCGGGCGGAGGTCGCCCTCGTGGGGCAGCTCCATCCATGTCGTCAGGTCGACACGTTCCAGCACCGAGATCGGCTGCCACCGGCCTTCCCGTGCGTAGACGATGCGCAGCTCGGTCGGCTCGGTCGGCGGCCGGAACTGCACCCACTGGATGTCGGTCCTGCGAACGCCGAGTACGCACCCCGCGAGCAGGCCCGAGGACGCCGGTGCGATCACGAGGAGGTACAAGTCCAACGCGGTCGGCTCGACGCCCGCCAACGCCAGGCCGACCACCACGAAGGACCCGGAGATCGCGACCGCCATCGCCGTGAAGATCCCGACGAGGGCGCCGCCCCTCAGCATGGACGGCACGGCCTGGATCAGCCCGCCCTCACGGAACACCAGGTCGATCGTCGTGCCATCGGGGCCCGGACGTATCCAGACATTGGCCATGGCGGCAGCGTAGGAGCCGTGCACCGACCCCGGGAAGGGGTCCGGTGATGAACATTTCCCTTTCGGAGAAAGGGATTTGACGGAACATCAGATTCTGAGAACGCGGCCCGCCGCCCCTGGCCGGTCAGCCGTCGCGGAGGATCCGGCGGCCGACGGGTGGGGCGACGCGGAGGAGGGCCAGCAGCGCCCGGGCGGCGCCGACGGGGACGACGGGGCGTTCGCGGGCGATGCCGTGGGCGATCGCCTCGGCGGCCCGGGCCGGGGTGAGCTTGCGGGCCGGGCCCTCGCGGCCGGCGGTCATGGCGGTGTCGACGAGCGGCAGCACGATCTCCTGGACCCGCACGCCGGGGGTGCCGGTGCGGGCCTGGTGGCGCAGTGACTCCAGCAGGATGTGGACGGCCGCCTTGGTCGCGCAGTAGACCGGCGCGCTCTGCTTGGGGGCGAACGCCAGGCCGGAGGTGACCGCGACGAAGGCCGCGTCCGCCCGGCCCTCCGGCCGTCCCGGCGGCGCGGCGGCGAGGTGCGGCCACGAGGCGGCGGCGAGTTCGGCCACCGAGGTGAGGTTGAGCGCGATCTCCTGGCGGGCCCGGGCCAGGACCTCCGGCTCGGGGCCGAGTGTGAGCGGTGTGCGGTACTGCACGGCGGCGTTGGCGACGACGACGTCCAGGCCGCCGAGCCGGCCGGCGGCCTCGTCCGCGACCCGTGTCGCCTCCCCGGGCTCCGCCAGGTCGGCGCGGATGGCGTGGAGGCCGGCGTCGGGCGGGACGGAGCGGCCGCAGATGACGACGGTGGCGCCGAGGGCCGTGAGCCGGTCGGCGAGGGCCCGGCCGACTCCGCCGGTGCCGCCGGTGACGAGGATGCGCTTCGAGCTGAGGTTCACGTCCGCCATGGTGGAACGGCACCGCGCGGTCCGCTTGTACGATCGCGCCATGTCCCGTACCGGCGTCGACATGGCGCGCTCGGTCCGTCCGGCGATGGCCCGGGCGGTGCTGCGCACGCTCGGGCCGGACGCGGGGGAGCCGGGGCGCCGGGCCGAGCGGCTGCTGGCCGAGGGACTGCCCGTGCCGGAGCGGCTGCACGCCCGGCTGGCGGCGGCGCTCGCGGTGCGCGGCTGGCCGGCCCTGCGCACCGCGGCGGAACGGCTGCTGGCGGACGACCCGCTGCTGGTCGACCTGGCCGGCTGCGGCGGTCTGCCCGAACTCCTCTGCCGGGTCGGGCTGGTCGAGCCGTGGTTCCACGCGGGTCACCGCACCCGGCGCGTGCTCGACGACGGCGTGCTGACGGCCCGTCACATGCCGAGCATGGGCGGGATCCCGGGGCCGGCCGAGTCGCTGCTCGTCTGCGCGATCGACCTCGTGGGCACGGCGGGCCCGGCCGGACGCGCGGCCCGCGTCGAGGTGGTCGCGGACGGTGCGGCCGGCCGGCCCGAGGACGTCCTGCTCCGGGGCGCGGCCCGCGTCGAGGGGTGGCGGCTGCGCTGGAGCCACGCGCCCGCCGCCCCCGGGGGCACTGGCCCGCGCCCCTTGGACGCCGTGCGCGCACAGTTCGCCCGGGAGCCGGCCCGACCGTGGCGGCTGGCGGCGACGGCCGCGGGGCTCGGCATCGCACCGCGCACCCTTCAGCGCGGCCTCGCCGGTGCGGGCACCTCCTTCCAGGCCGAACTGCTCGCCGTCCGCCTGGAGGTGGCCGGCCAGCTCGCGGCCCGCACCGCCCTGCCCCTCGCCGACATCGCGGCCACCGCGGGCTTCGCCGACCACGCCCACCTGACCCACCGCTTCCGCGCCCGTTTCGGCTGCCCGCCCTCGGAGTTCCGCCGCACGGCCGGCCACTGAGCCCGGTCACGGGCCCCGGTCCGTCGCCGCCCCGCTCCCGGACCACGTGCACCAGGCCCTCGAACCGCCGCATCCGCAGCCCCGTGAACGTCTCCGCCCGGACCTGCTCGGCCCGAAGCGCCCGTACCGGAGGAGTGCCCCGTACCAGACCTTCCGCGGCGAGCTTTGGAGGAGCCACCGGCATGAGCTTCTTGGGGGCGGGGCGGGCAATCGGTTGACGGACCGTCACATTGGTCCGGTGACATCGGACTTGGAGATGTCTTCCTGGCAAACTGGCAGCATGACGAGGAAGCTGATGATCGTACTCACCGACACTGTGGACGCTTCAGCCGACCGTGTGCTGGACCTCATTGCACGCAGGTTCGGCGGAGTTGCGGGGCTGGATCCGGCGCACGTCGAGATCGACCGGGAGCGCGGTCGGTTCGCCTATCAGGGCGGCTGGTGGTACCGAGGAGAGTACGAGGTCACCGAGGAGGCCGGGCGCACCCGGGTCACGCATCGGGTCTTCAACGTGGCCGGCCGGGGCAGCAGGTGGGCCGTCCCCTTGGCCAACAAGTTCTTCATCGGCTTCCGCGAGCGGACGACGGCAGGTTTTCACGAGTTGCTGCGCGAGGCCGGCCGGAGTCACTGACATCGGTGCCTCACCACCAACCGCGGCCTCCTCCCCACGGCCTGCTCAATGAGCGGATGGGCCGGCGTACGTGGCTGTCGCACGGTTCTGCCGGCCCCTCGTTGCTGTGCCACGACGGGGACGCCCCCCACCTCGCGGTCCTCCGTGCGACCCCGTCCGGTGGGCGGTGAACCGGGGGCGGAGGGGGTGGTCGACCGGGCTCCCGGCGGCTCAGCGTGCGAGCGCGAGGTGGACGGCGAAGGCGAGGACGACGGCGTTGCCCGCGAGCCCGGTGAGGAGCCGGCCGCGCGGTCCGGTGAGGACGCGGCGCAGCAGGGCGCCGCCGGTGGCGAGCAGGGCCTGCCAGCCGGCCGAGGCGGCGAACGCGGCGAGGGCGAAGAGCAGGCCCGGACCGAGCGGGCCGGGCCCGGTTCGGCCGCCGAGCACCAGGGCGGTGAAGTAGACGACGGTGAGCGGGTTGAGGAGGGTGAGGCCGAGCAGGCCCGCGTACGTGCGCCACGGTGACGGCGGCACCGGCGACGGGTCGTCCGCCGTGGTCGTCAACGGGCCCGCCGCCGCGAGTGTTTCCCGCCGGTGGGTGCGCAGCGCCCCGCGCAGGCCGTGGGCGGCGAGCAGGACGAGCACCCCGGCGGCCAGGAGCTCCAGGGCGTCCGCGGCCGGGGCGATCGCCGGGGCGAGCGCGGCGCCGCCGAGCACGGCGGCCAGGGCGTACAGGCCGTCGGCGGTGGCGACGCCCAGCGCGGCGGCCATGCCCCGGCCCAGCGAGACGCGCGAGGCGATGGTGACGACCAGGACCGAGATCGCGCCGACGGGCACGGCGATGCCGAAGCCGGCGAGGAGTCCGGAGAGGAGGGCATCGGTCATGGCGGAAGGTCCGGGTTCTGACGGGGGCGGCGCGGGGGGCGGGTGGCCGGGAGCGTAGCCCCGTAACGCCCGCCCGGGCCACCGGTTTTCGGCCTCCCGTCGCCGGGGCCGGGGCCTGAGTCGGGCTCGGGCTCGGAACCGGAGCCGGAGCCGGTGGGCCCCGCCCGGGTACCCGCCCGCGTCAGCCGGCCGCCCCGGGGTCCGGCCCCGGCCCCGGACCGGCCCCCCGCCCGCGGACGAGCGGCAGGTACACCTCGTCGGTGATCTCGACCAGGACGTCGTCCGGTGCCGCCGGCACCCCGCGCACCACGAACTCGTTGCGGAGCAGCACGACCGCGACCGTGGCGACCCTGGGGTGCAGCGCCTCGGGTGCGGCCTCGCCCCGCGCCACCGCCCGGCCCAGGACGGTGAGCCAGGGGGCCGCCACCGCCTCTCCGGACTGGTCGTGCAACTGCCCGAGGAGCTCCGCCGTGCCGCCCGCCGCCACCAGCAGTTCGCGCAGGATCGTGCCGAGCGGCGAACTCCAGTGCCGGTTGGCGCCGCGCAGCAGTTCGAGCACGTCCTCGCGGAGGCTGCCGGTGTCGGGGACCGGCACGGTGGTGGCCAGCCGGCGGTAGGCGGCGATGCCGAGGGCGAGCCGGTTCGGCCAGCGGCGGTAGAGGGCGTTCTTGTTGGTGCCCGCGCGGGCGGCGACCCGGTCCATGGTGAGGCCCTGGTAGCCCGCGGCGGCCAGCTCCTCGGCCGCCGCGGCGAGGATGGCCTCCTCCAGCGCCGCACCGCGCCGCCGGGTCTGCTGCCCCGTCATCGTCCCGCCTTCGATCGGTACCGGCCGTACCTTCCCATTCTTGTTGCGGGCCGGAGGATCCGGCAATTAAGGTACTCGCCGTACCTTAATCGCTCGCCACGTCCCCTCCTGGAAGGTGTGCCGCCATGCGTGCCCACGGCATCAGTTACGACACCGGCTTCGTCCGCGACGGACGCAACTCCCGGCCCTCGTTCGACCCCGGGGTGGTCCGGCGCGAACTGCGGATCATCCGTGACGACCTGCACTGCGACGCGGTCCGCGTCATCGGGGGCGATCCCGAACGCCTGGAGCTCGCGGCCGGGCTGGCCGCCGGGCTCGGGCTGGAGGTCTGGTTCTCGCCCTACCCGCTGGAGCTGGACGCCGAGGCGATGCTCGACCTGTTCGCCGACTGCGCGGAGCGGGCCGAACGCATCCGGCGGGGCGGTGCCGAGGTCGTGTTCGTCACCGGCGCCGAGCTGTGCCTGATGAGCCGGGGGATCCTCCCCGGTGACAGCATCGAGGACCGGGTCGCGCTGCTCGCCCGCCCGGACCTCGTCCGGGAGCAGCTGGGCCGGGCGGCCACCGCGGTCAACGCCTTCCTCTCCCGCGCGGTCGCCACCGTCCGGGCACGCTTCGGCGGGCGGGTGACCTACGCCTCCGTGCCGTTCGAGCGGGTGGACTGGACGCCGTTCGACCTCGTCTCCGTCGACGTCTACCGCGATGCCCGGACCGCCGGGGGTTTCGCGGCGGCCGTGCCGGAACTGGTCGCCAGGGAGGACGGAAAGCCGGTCGCCGTCACCGAGTTCGGCTCGGCGACCTACCGGGGTGCCGGTGACCGCGGGGCGCTCGGCCTCGAAGTCGTCGTCTACGACGCCGCGCACGCCCCGGAGCGGCTGGCCACCGTCCTCGACCGCGACGAGGAGGGGCAGGCGCGCTATCTGCGCGAGCTGTTGACGGCCTTCCACGAGGGCGGCGTCGACACCACCTTCGTCTTCACCTTCGCCCTCGCCGACCACGTCCACCGCCCCGGCGCCGACCCCCGCGAGGACCTCGACCTGGCGAGCTTCGGCATCGTCAAGAGCCTGGAGACGGGCAGCGGAACCGCCTATCCGGGCCTCCCCTGGGAGCCGAAGGCGGCCTTCGGCGCGGTGGCGGACTTCCACCGCGGCCACTGACCTTCACCCGTGCGGCCGACGCCGCCGGCACCCGCACCGGTGACGGCACAGGCTGCCCGCCCGGCTCAGCGGACCGCGGTCAGAACCGCCGGGGTCGGGCCGTCCGGGCGGACGGTGATGCCGTAGGTGGCCCCGGACGGGATGCTCCGGAAGTCCACCGTGCAGGCGGGGAGCAGGAGTTCGAGCAGCGCGGTGGACTCGCGGAGGGCGAACCGGGTGCCGAGGCAGGCGCGCGCGCCGAGGCCGAAGGGGAAGTAGGCGCCGAGGTGGGCGGGGCGGGCGCCGTCCGTGAGGAAGCGGGTGGGGTCGAAGCGCTCCGGGTCGGGCCACAGCCGCGGGTCGCGGTGGGTGAGGTAGGGGCAGACCAGCAGGTCGGTGCCGGCCTCGACGCGGTGGCCCGCGAGGGTGTCGGCGGTGAGCGCGTGGCGGGGGAGGATCCAGGCGGAGGGGTAGAGCCGCAGGGTCTCGCTGACCAGCGCCTGCACCGCCTCGCGCCGCTCCGGCGAGCCCTCGGGGCCGGCGGCCAGGGCCCGCTCCCGGGCGTCGGGGGCGGCGTCCAGGAGCAGGAAGAGCCAGGTGAGGGTGGTGGCGGTGGTCTCGTGGCCGGCCACCAGCAGGGTGACCAGCTCGTCGCGGATCAGCCGGTCGGTGTACTCGGGGTGCCGCTCGGCGGCGTCGAGCAGGACGCGCAGCACCCCGGGGCCGTCGGGGCCGTCCTCGCGGCGCCGGGCGGCGGCGATGGCGGCGTGCGCGACGGCGTCGATCCTGGCGAGGTCGCCGGCGACGGCTTCGGGCGCCTGGGCGCCGTCGGGGAGCTGGGGGAGCGCGGCGACGACGGCGGGGACGCGGTCGAGCTCCCGCTCGGTGACCTCGTCGAGCGGGTGGCCGGTGAGCGCGCGCCAGATGGTGTCCAGGGCGAAGTGGCGCATCTCGTCGCCGATGTCGAGGGTCGCCCCGGTGCGGGCGTGTGCGGCCCAGCGGTCGGCGGTGCGGCGGGCCGCGGCGGCGATCCGGTGCTCGTAACGGTGCATTCCCGTGCCGGTGAACTGGGCCTGGAGGATGCGGCGCTGGCGCTTCCAGGGCTCGCCCGCGGCGGAGAGCACGCCGTCCCCGGCGAGCATCCGGGCCCGGTGCGAGCGCTTGACGTAGCGCTCGGGGTGGCGGCCGAGGACGTGCTGGACGGCGTCCGGGTCGGTGACCAGGACGGTGGGGCGCGGGCCGATCCGGAACGCGGCCACCCCGCCGAGGCGCTGCCGGGTGCGGGCCAGCAGGTCGATCAGCCCGGCCTCCTCGGCGCGCCACTGCTCGACGTCCTCGGGCGGCAGCTCGGGGACGGGCCCGGGGCCCGCGCCGCGCTCCGGGGAAGGTGCGGGGTCCGGCGGGCGGACGGGGTCCGGGGAGGGGGAGGGACCGGGCTCGGCGGCGGTGGTCACGGAGGTGCCTCCTGGGTCGGGGACGGACGGCCCGCGCCGACTCTACGTCAGCCGGCCACGCTCCCGGGCCCCTTCGACCTCCGCATGCCGCCCGCGGCATGCCGGTGGGGCCGACGGGCGCTGCCCGCCGGCCCCACCGGGAACACCCGGGCACATGCGGCGGTGCCGCGATCCGTCCCCCTCGACGAACCGCGGCACCGCCCTTATCCCGTCCCGGAGACGATCCGGTCCGCTCAGATCGCCTGCCAGAGGGCCGGGACGATGTTGGGCTCCCAGCCCACCTGGGCCGTGTGGCCCTGGAGGCACCGGTAGCTGACGCCGTTCCAGGTGACGACGTCGCCCGCCTGGTACGTGGTGCCGGGGGTCCAGCTGCCGCCGCCCGGGCCCGGGTCGGCGGAGACCACCAGCGAGTAGCTGCTGGTGTGGGAGACCGAACCGGCGCCGGTCACCGTCAGGTTGTACGTCCCGTTCGGGACCGACGAGCCGACCGCGATGCTGAGCGTCGCGGAGCCGCCGGACTGGACCGAGGACGGGTTGACCGTGGCGGTCACACCGGCCGGCGCGCCGGAGACGGACAGGTTGACCGTCTGGGCGGAGCCGGAGGTGGTCTGGGTGTTCACCGTGGCGGTGGTGGACTCACCGGGCTTGACGTTGCCGGTGGCCGGGTTGACCGCGACCGAGAAGTCGTTGGTCGGGATCGGGCCGCTGCCCACCGAGGTCTTCCACAGCGTGTAGGCGACGCCGTCGGCGCTGCGGTCCAGCACGGTGGCGTTGATGTTGCTGGTGGTGTCGCACGCGGAGTGGTAGCAGGAGTCGTAGGCACGACCCGCCGTGCCGCCCCACTTCTGCGCCTGGGACTGGGTCTTGGTGGCGCTGGCGCCCGCCGCGTAGCCCGAGGTCGGGATGCCCGCCGACTGGAACGAGGCGTCGTCCGAGCGGCCCTGGCCCTCGACGTTCTCCTCCGGCTGGAGGTTCAGCGAGTCCCAGTAGGCCTTCATCGGCGCCGAGGTGGTGGAGTTGACGTTGTTGATGAAGTAGCCGGCGTTGGGCGAGCCGACCATGTCGAAGTTGTAGTAGCCCTTGATCGCGCTGCGGGCGCTGGAGCTCAGCTGGCTCACGTAGTGCTTGGAGCCCTGCAGGCCCTGCTCCTCACCGGTCCACCAGGCGAAGCGCACGTGGCGGGTCAGGGTCGGGTTCTGCTGCGCGAGGACGAGCGCGGTCTCCAGCAGGACGGCCGAGCCGGAGCCGTTGTCGTTGATGCCCGGGCCGGCGCTGACGCCGTCCAGGTGCGCGCCGAACATGGTGACCTGGTCGGCGGGGCCGCCCGGCCAGTCGGCGATCAGGTTGTTGGCGGTGTAGGTGCAGGTGGAGCAGGTCTGCTCGGAGACCTGGTAGCCCGCGGCCTGGAGCTTCGCCTTCACGTAGGCCAGCGACTGGCTGTAGCCGGCCGTGCCGGTGCGCCGGTTGCCGCCGTTCTGCGAGGCGATGGTGTTGAACTGCGTCAGGTGCGCCTGGACGTTGGCGACGCTGATGTCCGGAGCGCTGCCGCCCGGGTTGCCGCCGCCGACGGTCAGCGTGTACTGCGCGGTGTGGGTGACCTGACCGGTCGCGGTGACCGTGATCTGGTAGGTACCCGGCGCGGTGCTGGCGCTGGTGTTGACGGTGAGCGTGGAGGTCGCGCCGGTCTGCACCGTGGACGGGCTGAAGCTGACGCTCGCGCCGCTCGGGGCGCCGGAGGCGCTCAGGTTGACCGACTGGGCCCCGCCCGAGGTGACGGCGGTGTTGACCGTCGCCGTGGTGGAGGAGCCGGGCTGGACCTGGCCGGACGACGGGTTCAGCGAGAGCGAGAACTCGTTGGTCTGGCCGCCCTCGCAGCTGGGGTCGCCGGGCTGCGCGGTGACGCTCACGGCGTCCCAGGCGGCCTTGGTGCGGCTCCACAGGTTGCAGGTGGGGTCGAGGTTCTTGGCCGCGGTCAGGGTGGTGGTGCGGTACTTCTTGTGGGTCATGCCGCTGGTCTTGAGCAGCATGCCGCCGTAGAAGATCCGGCCCGCGTCCTTGATGCCGACGCCGGTGACGGTGGAGTTGTTGCAGGTCGGGCTGGTGGGCTTGCCGCCGCCCGGGTTGGAGCCCTCGGAGAGCAGGTAGAACCAGTGGTTCAGCGGGCCGGCGGCCGCGTGGACCTCGGTGCTCGGGATCGAGGAGGAGTAGCAGTTCGGGTTGTTGCTGACGAGCGAGGGGTTGTACATGTTCCGGATCGGGCCGCGGCCGACGAGGTTGATCATCTCGCCGACGAGGAAGTCCGGGTTGTCGTACGGGGCGCTCTGGTTGGCGTAGGCCTCGGTGAGCGCGCCGAAGATGTCGCCGGTGGCCTCGCCGAGACCGTTCTCGTTGTTGGCGCCGCCGGGGGTGAACTGGTCGATGCCGTGGCCGAACTCGTGGCCGACGACGTCGATCGAGGAGATCCACTCGTTGGCGTTGTTGTGGCCGATGGAGACCGAGGAACCGTCCCAGTAGGCGTTGACGTCGTTGAGGCCGACCTTGACCGGCCAGCTGCCGCCGTTGCCGTTGTGCCCGTTGCGACCCAGCCAGTCGCGGAGCATGTCCCATTCCTTCTGCGCCGCGAAGAACACGTCGCCGCAGCCGGTCTCCTTGCTGGTGGCACTGCCGTTGCCCCAGGTGTCGGAGGACTTGCTGAAGACCTGGCCGGTGGCGTTGTCGGCACAGCTCAGGCCCGGGCGGCTGGGGTCGCGCAGTGAGAAGGAGCTGCCCGAGCCGGTGGTGGTGATGCTCGGGGAGGGGCCGTTCCACTTGCTGTTCAGGGTGCCGGCGCGGACGTCGTCGTAGGTCTCGATGACCTCGCCGCTGCGGGCGTCGACGAAGACGTGCAGGGTGCTCGGGGCGGTCGCGGTGCGGCCGGTGAGCACGGTCTCCCAGGCGAGGCGGCTCTCGCCGTCCTTGACCTTGACGACCAGGCGGCGCGACTGCACGCCGTCCACCTGGGCGAGCTTGGCGCGGGCGGTCTTCTCCGCCTTGGCCGCGCTGACCAGCGCGGTGGTGGGCACGGCGACCGAGCCGGTGGTGGCGGACTGCAGCCCGCGCACCTTGCCCTGGCCGTCCGCGATCACGACGGCGTCGCCGCCGACGACCGGCAGGCCCTTGTAGGTGCGCTCGTAGGCGACCGAGTAGAGACCGGCCAGCCACGGGGTGACCGACTGGCGCTCATAGGTCTCGTCGGCGCCCTTGGCGAGGGCGTCGAGGCCCGCCGCGGCCGCCTGGTCGGCGGCGTTCACGGCGGCGGCCAGTGCGCTGGGGGGCGCGGAGACGGCCGGACCGGGGTCGGCGGCGGCCTGGCCGACCGCGGTGGCGGTCAGCATGCCGGCCAGGACGGTCAGGGTGGTTCCCGCCGTCAGCAATCTGCGTTTCATTCCGAGGCTCCTCGAACGTGGGGGTGCTCGATCGCGGGCGACGTGCCGTCAGGGCGCTCACCGCGGGGCCGATTTGGGGGACGGCCGTGCGGGCGTCCGCGCTCGGGTGCCGGAACCCTCACATGCCGTCATGGCCCGGTCAACGGTCTGGACCATCCCCGGGGGCGGTTGGCAAGTTCCGTCAAGTTCGGTCAAGGAGCCTTCCCAGATGGCATATTGAGGCCCGCCGGGAAGTCCGGCCAGGTCGCGGGGCATACCGCGGCCGGCGCCGGAGACCGGCGAAGATCGTCGCCGAGAGCAGGAGAGGTTGAGACCATTGAAGGAGAGAGGTCGAGACCAAAGGCCGAAATTGGTCGAGACCATCTCATGTACGACGGGGGTCCCGGTCCAGTACCGTCCTCCTGAGCGGACCTCCCCACCGGAAGGCCCGGAACGCACTCGGGAGGGCAGCCCCGTGCACCGGAACCGGGCGGCGACCACGCCCGCCGAGGACGATGCCTGGCGGGCCTTCGGTCTCCGCCTTCGCCAGTGGCGCAGGCGCGCCGGCCTGACCCAGGCGCAGCTGGGTGCCGAGATCGGCTACGACCACACCGCGGTCAGCAAGCTGGAGCACGGCACCCGCCGCACCAGCCCCCGCGTCGCCGACCGGCTGGACGACCTGCTCGCCGCCGGCGGGGACCTGCGCACCGCCTGCCGGATCGCCGAGGAGGGCGCCCCGGGCGCGGCGCCCGGTCCCGCGGCCGCCCGGCCCGCCGCCCCGGTGGACGGTCCGGTGCCCGTCGCCGGCGACTGGACCCGTGCCCCGCTGCCCGGGCCGCCCGTCGCCGCCCTCCTGCCCGCCCTGCCGCCCGGCCTCGCCACCCAGCTGCCGGTCCGCCTCCCCGACTACGGCCTGCTCTGTCCGCTCCACGACGCCGCCGGCTGCGCCGTCCCCGAACCCGGCCACCTCGCCGTCCTGCACGCCGCCTTCCGGGCCGCCGACCCCTGTACCGCCGGCCCGCTCGACCCCGACACCGTGCACGCCCTGGCCGGCCTGCTCGCCGCCCACCTCCGAGCCGGCGACGGCCCCGGCGCCCCCGGCACCGAGGCCGTCGAGGACACCCTGCGCGTCGTCCTGCGCCGGCTCGCCGCCCACCCCGGCGGCCCCGCCCGCCGCCCGCTCGCCCGGCTGGCCGGCGAGTACGCCCACGCCGCCGGCGGACTGCGCATGCAGAGCGGCCGCAACGCCACCGCGATGGCCTGCTTCTCCCGGGCCCTCGGCTGGGCCGAACTCGCCGAGGACACCGCCACCCAGGTCGCCGCGCTCAGCGACATGAGCTTCCTCGCCCGCCTCGACGGCGACCCCGCCGCCGCGCTCGGCTACGCCCACGAGATCGCCCGGATCGCCCCCGCCCGGCACTGGGCCGGCGCCATGGGGCAGATCGCCCAGGCCCGTGCGCACGCGATGACCGGGGACGTCCGCGCCACCGTCCGCCACATCGCCCGCGCCCGGCTCCACCTCGACCACATCGGGGTCGACGACGAGTCCGACGCCGCCTGGCTCACCATCGCCTCGATGCGGCTGCGGGTCGAGGCCGGCGCCGCCGCCGCGCTGCGCGACGCCGCCGCCGCCGTGGACGACCCCCGGCTCGCGCGGCGCGCCGTGGACGCCGCCGAGACCGCGCTCTCGCTGCTCGGTCCGGACCAACTGCCCTCCGCGCGGCTGCTGTTCACCGTCCGCGTGGCCGACTGCCACCTGGTCGCGCACGACCCGCGGGCCGCCGCCGAACTGCTCGGGACGGTGATGGCGGCGGGCGACGGCGAGGACGGGCTGCCGCCCCTGGTCCGGCGCGAACTGGCCGGGCTGCGCAGCCGCCTGGTCGGCCACGGCCTGGCGGGCTGAGACCGAGCGGCCGACGGCCGGGGGCGGGGACGCTCCGGCCCGGGCGGGCCGGTCCACCGGACTTCCCGTGACCGCCCGGCCGGTGACTGTGACGCGGATCACGCCGCACGGAAAACCCGCAGGTCCGCCCGGGCGTCTAGCAGGTGTGAAACGCGCCAAGGCGGCACCGCCGCAGGAACTGGACGAGGAAGGCCTCCTCCACCGGGTGGCCCGGGGGGACCGGGCCGCCTTCGAGGAGCTGTACCGCCGCACGTCGCCGTGGCTGGCCGTGCGGCTGCAGCGCCGCTGCGCGGACGAGCAGCTCGTCGCCGAGGTCATGCAGGAGACCTACCTGGCGGTCTGGCGGGCGGCGGCCTCGTTCACCGGCAGCCGGACCGGCGGTACGGCCGTCGGCTGGCTGTGGACGATCGCGGCCCGCCGCCTCGTCGACGCCTTCCGGCGCCGGGCCCACCACGCCGAGCCGCCGCCCGCCGCGGCCCCGCGGCCGGTGGCCCCGGCCGCCGAGGAGGAGGCGCTGGTGACGACCGTCGGCGGCGACGTCGGGGACGCCCTGCGGCGCCTCGCGCCGGAACTGCGGGACGTGCTGCAGGCCATGGTCCTCGACGGACTGTCCGTCCGGGAGACCGCCGTCGTCCTCGGACTGCCCGAGGGCACGGTCAAGACCCGCGCCCGCCGGGCCCGGATCGCGATGCGGGAGGAACTGGCATGAGCGTCGAACACGCGTCGGACCGGCTGGTCGACGGGTACGCGCGCGGCGGCACCGGCCTCGCCGCCGACGAGGTGTGGGCCCTGGAGGCCCACCTGGAGGCGTGCCGCCCCTGCCGGGACCGGCTGTCCGCCGCCGTCGCCGCCGGGGCGCCCGCCGTCACCGCACTGACCGAGGCCGTCTGGAACGGCCTCGCGCCGCAGCTCGCCGGGACCGCCCCGGCGCCGCCGGGCGGCCGCGCCCTCCGCCCGGCCGTCCGGCTCTCCACCTGGGCGACGCCCGCCATGACGCCGTGGCTCGCCATGGTCCCCGCCGTCACCCTGCTCGCCCTGCTGCTGGACCTGACCGGCCCCGTCGCCGACCGGGTCTCCCTCGTCCTGCTGCTCGCCCCGGTCCTGCCCGTCGGCGGTGTGGCACTCTCCTGGGCGCGCGGCCTCGACCCCGCCCACGAGCTGACGGCCGCCACCCCGCGGGCCGGCCTGGAACTGGTGCTCCGGCGTACCGTCGCCGTCCTCGCCGCCGTCCTGCCCGCCCTCCTCGCGGCGGGCTGGGCGACGGGAGTGACGGCCGCGCAGTGGCTGCTGCCCTGCCTGGCGTTCACCTCCGCCACCCTGGCGCTCGGCGGGCTGATCGGCGTCACCCGCGCCGCCGCCGCCCTGGCCCTCGTCTGGGCCGGGCTGGTCGCCGCGCCCACCCTCGCCGCCGGCCGCACGGCCGCCGCCCTCCGTACGGACAGCCTGCCGCTGTGGGGCCTGGTCCTCGCCCTCGGCGCCGGCGTCGTGATCGCCCGCCGCAACGCGTACGCCGCACAGGAGGACCACCGTTGAACACCCGGAAGGAGCCACGGCGCACGATGCGCGCACCCACCGGGGCGGAACTCGCCCCCACCACCTTCGCCCGGGAGGTCCGGGCGGACCGGCTCCGGCTCAGGGCCGGCCGCAACCGCCTGGCCGTCGACGGCCTGGACCTGGCCCTCGGTACCGGCGTCCACGGCCTCCTCGGCCCCAACGGCGCCGGCAAGACCACCCTCATCCGCGCCCTGGCCACCGTGCTCCGCCCCGCCGGCGGCACGCTGGAACTGCTCGGGCAGCCCGTGGACGGACCGGGCGAGTACCGGGCGCTGCGCCGCCGGATCGGATACCTGCCGCAGCAGTTCGGCTACTACAGGCGGTTCACGGTGCGGGAGTTCGTCGAGTACATGGCCTGGCTGAAGGAGATGCCGACGGCGGACATCCCCGCCGCCGTGCAGCGCGCGGTGGAGCGCGTCGGGCTGGCCGACCGCGCCGACCAGCGGATGAGGACGCTCTCGGGCGGCATGGTGCGACGGGCCGGCATCGCCCAGGCCATCGTCAACGACCCGGCGGTCCTGCTGCTCGACGAGCCGACCGTCGGCCTGGACCCGGCCCAGCGCCTGCGCCTGCGCGGACTGCTCCAGGAACTGGGCGCGGACGCCTGCGTGATCGTCTCGACCCACCTGGTGGAGGACGTCGCCGCCGCCTGCACCGACGTGGTGCTCCTCGCCGAGGGGCGACTGGTCTTCCAGGGCACCCCGGGGCAGCTCGCGGCGGCGGGCGGGCCGGAGCACGAGGGCGACAGCCCGCTGGAGCGCGGCTACTCGGCCCTGCTCGCCGCTCCCGCCCGGACCGGAGGCGCCTGGTGAACCGACGTGACCCGGTGACGCGCCAGGAGCCGTCGAGCCCCGGCGCGGCCGACCCCCGCCCGCCGGGCTCCCTTCCACCGGACTCCCTTCCACCGAAGGCCCGCCCGCGGAACCGCCTGCCGAACCTCCGCGTCCTGCGCATCGAACTCCGGCGCTCCGTCGCCCCCTGGGCCGGCGCCGCCGTCCTGGCGATCGCGCTCGCCTTCCTCGACCTCGCCCCCGGGCCGTGGGCGAAGGGCACCACGCTGTGGACCGCCCAGTGGACGTCGATGGCCCTGTGGACCCGGCACCTGCTGGTCCTGCTGTGGCCGCTCGCCCTCGGGCTGGGCGCGCTCCAGGGTCTGCGCGACCACCGCTCCGGCACCGCCGAACTGCTGGCCGGCACCCCGCGGCCCACCCGCCACCGCGCCGCCGCGCTCGCCGCCCCGATGGCGTTCGCCCTGGTCACGGCGTTCACCCTGGTCGTCCTGCTGGGCGCGGCACGGGTGGCGGCCGGCGGCGCCGCGTTCACCGGGCTCGGCTGGCTGCCCATCCCGCTGGTCGGCGCGCTCGCCCTGGCCGCCGGCGCCGTGCTGGGCATGGGCGTCGCCCGCGCACTGCCCTCCGTGCTCACCCCGCCCGCCCTGGCGGCGGCCGGCTTCGTGCTCGTCGGTCTCCTGCGGCCGACCACCGACGCGGCCGTGCCCACCTCCGCCGTGCCGAACCGGCTCTCCCTGCTCTCGCCGATGGTGGCGGACGTCCGCCAGACCCTCCTCACGCTCGCCGCCCCCGTGCACGCCGGGCAGACGCTCTGGCTGCTCGGCCTGGCCGCGACGGGCTTCGCCCTGCTGGCCGCCGCCACCCGGCGCGCCCGGCTGCTCGCCCTCGCGCCCGCCCTGGCGGCCGGCGCGCTCGCCCTGCTGCTGCTCCCCGCCGACCCCCGCGACACCTACGTCGTCGACCGGGCCGCGACCGCGCCGGTCTGCGCGGGCCCGGTCTGCGTGACGGCGGCCCGGCAGGACCGGCTCGGCGCCCTGGCCGGGCCCGGCCGGGAGGCGCTGGGCCTGCTGCGCGACGCGCTGGGCGGGCAGGCCCCCGCGACGGTCCGCGAGACCACCGTGCCCAGGGCCGTCCTCGGTCCGCCGGAACGCTCGTCCGACGCCGTGCTCGTCGACTTCGACGACGCGGTGCTCGGCGCCGCCTCGGGCGGGGGTCTGACCAGGGCGCTCGTCGGCCAGGGCATCGTCCCGCTCTGCCACGCCCGCACCGACCGGGAGAGCGGCACCGTCTCGGAGGCCGCCGCCCAGGGCGTCGCCGCCGCCTGGGTGTTCGGCGACCTGCGGCCGCTCGACGGCACCATGCACCGGGCGGAGGACCAGACGGCGCTGGCCGCCCCGGTCTGGGAACGGCTGCGCGCCCTGCCGCCCGCCGAGCAGCGGCAGCGGGTCGCGGCCGCGCGGGCCGCGGCCGTCGCCTGCGCGGAGGACCCCCTCGACGTGCTGGGCGGATCCGTCCCGCCGGGCGAAGGACCCGCCCGGTGAGGTGGCTGACGCTGTACGCCCGCTCCCGGCGGCTGCCCGCCGCGCTCGCCGCACTGGCCGCCGGGGCCGCCGCGGTGTGGTGGCTCGCCCGGTTCGGCGACGGCGGGACCGCCGGTCCCCGCACCTCGGCCCTGGTCCTCGCCGGCGGCGTGATGGTCCTCTCGCCCGGCCTCGGGGGCCCGGACCCCGCCCTCGACCGCACCGCCGCGATCCGCTGGCCGCTCCACCGGACGGCCCACGTGCTGCTCTGCGCCCTGCTCGCCGGGTCCGTGCTGCTGGCGCTGCGCGCGGCCGACGGGCAGCCGCCCGACCCGGGATTCGTCCTGCGCGACGCCGCCGGACTGGCCGGACTCGCCGCCCTCGGCGCGGCCTGCCTCGGCCCCCCGTACGCGTGGCTCCCGCCGTTCGGCTGCCTCGCCGCCGCCCTGACCGTCCCGCCCGGCCCGGATCCGGTGATCCGGATCCTCACCTGGCCGGTCCTGCCACCGGGCACCGCGCCGGCCGGCTGGACGGCCCTGGCCCTCGCGGTGACCGGCACCGCCGCCTACGCCCTGGCCGGGCCCCGGCGCTGACCCGCGGGTGCCGGTGACCGGCCGGCCCTGCGGCCCTGCGCCCGTGGGGGCGGGGGCGCCCCCGCGGCGCGGGCCGCCCGGGGGGGGCCGCCGGGGACGGGCCCGCCCCGCCGGCCGCCCC
>NZ_JBHJRC010000072.1:0-30789 GCF_042261735.1 Kitasatospora sp. NPDC056327
TGGTGCCCGTCGTGACGACCGCCCGTCGGGGTTCCGTCGTGACGACCGTGACGACCGTCCGCGTCGTGACGACCGTCCCTCCGGTGGCGGCTTCGGCCGTGACGACCGCGGCGGCGACCGCGGTGGCTTCCGCCGTGACGACCGCCCCTCCGGCGGTGGCTTCCGTCGCGACGACCGTCCGTCCGGCGGTGGTGGTTTCCGTCGCGATGACCGCCCGTCCGGCGGTTACGACCGTGGCGCCCGCGATGACCGTGGCGGCCGTGACGACCGAGGTGGCTTCCGTGGCGGTGACCGCCCGTCCGGTGGCGGCTTCCGCCGTGACGACCGCCCGTCCGGTGGCGGCTTCGGCCGTGACGACCGCGGCGGCGACCGCGGTGGCTTCCGTCGTGACGACCGTCCCTCCGGTGGCGGCTTCCGTCGCGATGACCGTCCGTCCGGCGGTTACGACCGTGGTGGCCGTGACGACCGCGGTGGCTTCCGTCGCGATGACCGTCCGTCCGGTGGTGGTGGTTTCCGTCGTGACGACCGCCCGTCGGGGTTCCGTCGTGACGACCGTGATGACCGTCCGCGTCGTGACGACCGCCCGTCCGGTGGCGGCTTCGGCCGTGATGACCGTGGTGGCGACCGCGGTGGCTTCCGCCGTGACGACCGCCCCTCCGGTGGCGGCTTCCGTCGCGATGACCGCCCGTCCGGCGGTTACGACCGTGGCGCCCGTGACGACCGCGGCGGCTTCCGCCGCGACGACCGTGGCGGTCGTGACGACCGGGGTGGTTACCGCGGCGGTCGCGACGAGCGCGGTGGCCGGGACCACGACGACCGCCGTGGCAACTACGAGCCGGTCAAGCGTCTGCCGATCCCGGAGGACGTCACCGGCTACGAGATCGACGCGGACGTCCGCCAGGAGCTCAAGAGCCTGCCCAAGACGCTCGCCGACGACGTCGCCCGCAACCTGGTGATGGTCGCCCGCCTGCTCGACAGCGAGCCGGAGGAGGCCTACCAGTACTCGCGCGTCGCGCTGCGGCTGGCCTCCCGCGTCGCCGCCGTCCGTGAGGCGGCCGGCTTCGCCTCGTACATGACCCAGCGCTACTCCGAGGCGCTGACCGAGTTCCGCGCCGCCCGCCGGATGACCGGCCGGGCGGACCTGTGGCCCGTGATGGCCGACTGCGAGCGCGGTCTGGGCCGCCCGGAGCGGGCGCTGGCGATGGCCGGCGAGCCCGAGGTCAAGCAGCTGGACAAGGCCGGTCAGGTCGAGATGCGCTTGGTCGCGGCCGGTGCGCGAAGCGACATGGAGCAGTTCGACGCGGCCGTCGTGACGCTGCAGAGCCCCGAGCTGGCCTCGCCCGCCGTGCACCCGTGGACCGCGCGCCTGCGGTACGCGTACGCCGACGCGCTGATCGCCGCCGGCCGCGGTGACGAGGCCCGTGACTGGTTCGCCAAGGCCGCCGAGGCCGACGGTGACGGCACGACCAACGCCGCCGAGCGGCTGGCCGAGATCGACGGTGTGGAGTTCGTCGACGCCCTCGACCCCGAGCTCGCCGAGGAGGAGGCCGAGCAGGCCGCCACCGAGCCGGCCAAGCGCAAGGGCGGCGAGACCTCGGACGAGCAGGTGATCTTCGAGGACGACGAGGACGTCGAGGAGTACTACGACGAGGACGACCTCGAAATCGACGAGGACTTCGACGGTGTGGTGCCCGAGCGTGCCGCCGACGCCAAGGCCGCCGACCGCAAGGCCGATGCCGGAGAGTGACCGCCGGGCCGCGTGAGCGGACGAGTGAGGCCCTGCCGCACCCCGGGATCTCCCGGAGTGCGGCAGGGCCTCACTGCGTACCGGACGGCGGCCGGACCGCGGGAAGGGCCGGACAGGGCCGGTCCGGACCGGGCGTCAGCCCAGTTCGAGGTTGCGCAGCACCAGCCCGGTCGCCGGCTTCGGGCCGAACGAGGTGGACTTGCGCGGCATGGTGACGCCCTGCTCGGCCAGCCGGCGGACGACGCTCTCCCGCACCGGGTGCAGCAGGACGGCCGTTCCGCCGCTGCGGGCGGCCTCGCGTTCGGCGGCGGCCGCGGTGTGCAGGTAGCCGATGTCGTCGGGCCCGTCGGGCACCCGCCAGGTGTGGTCGAGCAGCGCGGCGTGCAGCACGGTGGCGTCCAGGTGGCGCCACTCCTCGGGCTTGTCCTGCGGCACGGTGGCGTCCAGCAGGGACTCGTCGGGGTCGCCGACGAGCCGGTAGACGCCGTCCCCGCCGGTGAGCAGGAAGCCGCTGCCGCCGTTCCGCTTCTGCTCGGCCAGGGCCTGCAGCGCGGCGTCCAGCGGTCCGGGGACCTCCTTGACCTGCCACTGGTCGCCGAGCCGCCGCAGGGCCTCGGCGATCGGCAGCCGGTACAGCACGCGGTGGATGGCGCGGACCCGCAGCGGGTAGCGGGCGGTGTCGACCAGCAGGACCAGGCCGCGGTCCCAGGGGCTGCGGGGGAGGTGCCGGTGCTCGCGCTGGAGCCGCAGGTACATCTCCCAGCGGTGGTGACCGTCGGCGATGAGGGCCCGGCAGGTGGCCAGGTCACGGCCGATCTCGGCGATCTCGGCGGGGTCGGTGACCGCCCAGAGGCGGTGGTGGGTGCCGTCCGAGGTGGTGGTGGTGAGCAGGGGTTCGCGGCGGACGGCGCGTTCCACCACGTCGGACGCCCCGCCGCCGCCGCGGTAGGTGAGCAGCAGCGGTTCGAGGTTGGCCCGGGTGGTGCGCATCAGGCCGACCCGGTCGGCGACCGGCCGGGGCATGACGTCCTCGTGGGGGAGGACCACGCCGGCCTCGCTGCCGCTGACGGCGAGGGCGCCGATGAGTCCGCGCTGCAGCATCTCGGGGGTGCCGGCACCGCCGGGCACCCGCTGCTCGTAGACGTAGAGGGCCGGCTCGGGGTCGGCGGCGAGGACGCCCTCGTGCTGCCATTCGCGCAGCAGGCGCGCGGCGTGCCGGTAGCGGGTGTCGCGGTCGGGGCGGTCGCCGGTGTCCGAGGGTTCGGGGCGCGGCAGGATGAGCCGGACCACGTTGTGCGGGTCGGCGGTCTCCAGGTCGAGCCGGCGGCCGGGGTCGACGACGTCGTACGGGGGTGAGGTGACGGCGGCGAGGGCACCGACCCGGTCGGGGACGTACCTCAGGCCGCGGAAGGGGGACAGGGACAGACCTGCGGTGGCGACGTGCCCGGGATCGCCGGGGCCGCCCTGCGGAGACTCCACTCCGCTTTCTGCACTGGGTGTGCTCATTCTGGGCATCGTAACCGGGTACGCGTTGTTCAGAGATCGGAACACCCGTGCCGGTCCGGTGGGCGGGTGTCGTGACCGAGGGCGAGGTACCGGGTGGACGAGCGCGAGCAGCGGGTGGACGACGGTGCAGGTGGGGGCGTCGGCGGCGGTTCCGGCGCGGGCGGCGGCGGGGGCGTGCCGGAGCAGCAGCGGCGGTCCGGCGATCCGGCGGGGGACGTCTACGAGTGGTTCCGCCGGGGGGTGAAACTGCTCACGCAGGGCAACCCGGCGGCCGCGGAGCAGCTGCTGGCCCGGGCGGCCGAGGCGGAGCCGGGCTCGCGCAGCATCCGGGAGGCGCTGGCTCGGGCGCAGTTCGACGCGGGTTCGTACGCGGCGGCGCTGGAGAACTTCCGGACGGTGGCGCTGGCCGATCCGTCGGACGACTACGCTCAGTTCGGGTGGGGCGTGGCGGCGGCCCGGCTGGGCGACTTCGAGACCTCCGCCGAGCACCTGGCGCTGGCCGTGGCGATGCGGCCGGAGACCGACCACTACCGGGCCGCGCTGCGGCAGACCCGGGCGACGCTGGCGGCCCGCGCGGGTGCGTTCGGCCCGCTGCTGCCGGGGGCGCCGGGGTACCTGGAGCCGCCGGCCGGGGCGGGGGAGCCGCCGGAGCGGGGGGACCGGTCCGGAGAGCCGGGAACCACCGGGGGTTCCGATCCGACGGGTGACCGGGACCGGCGGGACGGCTGATCCCGCGACCGCCCGGCCGCGTGCCGGGGCGCACCGGGACGTTCCTGGGCGTACCGGGACGCACGCACGAGCACGACTGACGCGATGAGTGAGGTAGAGCAGGCATGACCGAGACGGCCACCACCGTGCGACGGACCGCCCCGGGCGGCAGCGAGCTGCCGCTGACCGAGGCGTACGACACGGCACTGCTGGACCTCGACGGCGTGGTGTACGCGGGACCGAACGCGATCGAGCACGCCGTGGACGCGCTCGCCACGGCCCGGACGGCCGGGATGCGGCTGGCGTACGTGACCAACAACGCCTCCCGGCCGCCCCGGGTGGTGGCCGCGCACCTGACCGAGCTGGGGGTGCCGGCCGAGCCGGCGGACGTGATCAACTCCGCGCAGGCGGCGGCCCGGGTGCTCGCCGAGAAGCTGCCGGCCGGGGCGAAGGTGCTGGTGGTCGGCGGGCCGGGGCTGGAGGAGGCGCTCGCCGAGCGCGGTCTGGTCGCCGTCCGGACGCTGGCCGAGGAGCCGCTGGCGGTGGTCCAGGGCTTCGACGCCTCGGTGGGCTGGACGGAGCTGGCGGAGGCCTCGTACGCGGTGCAGTCCGGGCTGCCGTGGGTGGCGTCCAACACCGATGTGACGGTGCCGACCGCGCGCGGGATCGCGCCGGGCAACGGGATGCTGGTGGCGGCCGTCCGGGCGGCCACCGGGGTGGAGCCGGAGGTGGCGGGCAAGCCGCTGCCGCCGATGCACCGGGAGACGGTGCTGCGGACGGGTGCGAAGCGGCCGCTGGTGGTCGGGGACCGGCTGGACACCGACATCGAGGGCGCGTTCAACGGTGGTGTGGACAGCCTGCTGGTCTTCACCGGGGTGACGACGCCGGGGCAGCTGCTGGCGGCCCCGGCCGAGCACCGGCCGACCTACCTGGCGGAGGACCTGCGGGGGCTGCTGACCGCGCACGCGCCGGTCGCGGCGCAGGACGGCGGCGGGTTCGGCTGCGGCGGGTTCGTCGCGGTCGCCCGGGACGGCGTGCTGCGGCTGGAGGGTGTCGGGGCGGACCGCTGGGACGGGCTGCGGGCGCTGTGCGCGGCGGCCTGGACGGCGCTGGACGCGGACGGCGAGCCGGTGGACGGGCGGAAGGCGCTGGCCGAGCTGGGTTTCTGAGCGGTCCGGCGGGGCTCCCGTGCGGGGGAGCGGTGACCGGCCGGGGCCGGGTCAGAGCAGGGTGCGCAGCCGCAGCAGGTCGCGGAAGCCCGCCTCCAGCCTGACCCGGCCGCCAGCCCAGGCGGACGCGAAGTTGAGCCGGCCGCCGACGAGGTCGACCAGGTCGTCGCTGCTCATGGTGAGGCGGATGTCGGCCTTGGCGGCGGGAGCGCCGGGGGCCTCCCGGAGGTCCTCGATGCTGCCGCCGCGCAGGCGTCCGGTGAAGGTCAGGTCGAGGTCGGTGATCCGGCAGCTCAGCGAGCGGTCCAGCCCGGCGGCCTTGCGGACGTCGCCGTCGGCCTTGGCGAGGTTGCGGCTGAGCTGTTCGAGCGCCTTCCGGCACTGCTCGGCGTCGGCCATGACGGCGGGTTCCCTCCCTGGTGGGCCGCCGCGGCCCCGGGCGCACGGCCCGGCCCGGCGGCGGGCGACTGCCGGGCCACGGTACCGCAGGGCGTAATAGGCGGTAGCGTCGTCCGTGGGATGCCCGGATTCGTCCGGGCGTCGGGACGACGGAACGAGGCCCGCAGGCGATTGGGAGGCATCCGGATGCTGCCGAAGACGGTGCGAGGAGCGGTGACGGTCGCGGCCGTGCTGGCGGAGGAGGTCGGCAAGCGGGTCGTCGGGACGGCGGCCGGTCTGCTGGAGAAGGGCGGGGTCGACGTCGCCGGGGTGGAGCGCCGGTTGGGCGGGCAGTTCCCGCCCTCGGCGCAGACGCTGCAGACGCTGGCCGAGGAGGCGGTGACGGCCGGGCGGGCCGGGGTGGACCTGGCGGTCGGGGTGGCGCGCGGCGAGGTCGAGAAGGTCTTCGAGCGGGTCGGCGACCAGGTGACCAAGGTGGGCGTGGTGCTGGCCTACCTGGAGAGCAAGCTGCGCGAGGTCGAGGAGGAGGACGCGGCGGACCGGGAGGCCTCCGGGCCGGCCGCGCCGGCGCCCCGGGCCGGCGGGCTGTTCGGGGAGGGCTGGGAGCGGGAGACGCCGGTCACCGCGGAGGCCGAGCGGATAGCGGTGGACGAGCCGGTGGAGGTCGACCCGCCGGTGCCGCCGGGCGGGGCTCCCTCGGCGGCACCGGCACCGGCGGTGGCGGAGGCTGCCGCCCCGGCCGCTGCTGCGGCAGCCGGGGCCGCGGCCGGGGCGGGGAAGCCCGCGGTGAAGAAGCCCGCGGTGAAGAAGGCCGCGCCCGCCGCGGGGAGGACCGCCCCGGGGGAGAGGGCCGCTCCGGCCGAGAAGCCCGCCGCGCCGAGGAAGACCACCACCGCGAAGAAGACGGCGGTGAAGAAGACGGCCGCCCGGGGGAGCGCGACCGCGAAGAAGGCGGACGGTACCGGGCAGGAGCAGCCCGCCAAGCGGACCGCCACCAGGAAGACCACCGTCCGCCGGACCACCAGCGCGAAGAAGCCCGATGCCTGAACCGCAGGCCCCTCCCGGGCCCGTCGCCGTCCCGCTGCCCGTCGCCGTCCCGCCGCACGTCGCCGCCGAGCCGTCGCCGCTCGGCGTCGGCCTGACCCCCACCGGGCATCCGGCCGTGGACGCCGGCCTGGCCCGGTTGGAGGCGCTGGACGGGGTGCCGACCGACGCGCACGTCGCGGTGTACGAAGATGTCCATCAGCGGCTGGCCGACACGCTGGCCGCGCTCGACCGGGACTGACCGGCCGGGCGGGAACCATCCGTAGGAGCTGAAACACCAGTGGCAGTGGCACGACGCCGACTCGACGCGGAGCTGGTCCGCCGCAAGCTGGCCCGGTCGCGGGAGCACGCCTCCGAGCTGATCGCGGCCGGCCGGGTGACCGTCGGCGGCACCACCGCGACCAAGCCGGCCACCCAGGTGGAGACGGCGGCGGCGGTCGTGGTGGCGAAGGACGAGAACGACCCCGACTACGTCTCGCGCGGCGGCCACAAGCTCGCCGGGGCGTTCGCCGCGTTCGTCCCGCAGGGCCTGGTGGTCGAGGGCCGGCGGGCGCTGGACGCGGGCGCGTCCACCGGTGGCTTCACCGACGTGCTGCTGCGCGCCGGGGCCGCGCACGTGCTGGCGGTGGACGTCGGCTACGGCCAGCTGGCCTGGTCGCTGCAGAGCGACGAGCGGGTCACCGTGATGGACCGCACCAACGTCCGCGAGCTGACCCGGGACATGATCGGCGGGACCCCGGTCGACCTGGTGGTCGGCGACCTCTCGTTCATCTCGCTGGGCCTGGTGCTGCCCGCGCTGTCCGGCTGCGCCGCCGAGGACGCGGACCTGGTGCTGATGGTCAAGCCGCAGTTCGAGATCGGCAGGGAGCGGCTGGGCGGCGGCGGGGTGGTGCGCAGCCCGCAGCTGCGCGCCGAGATGGTGCGTCAGGTGGCCGGGCAGGCGTGGGAGCTCGGGCTGGGCGTGCGGGCGGTCACCGCGAGCCCTCTGCCCGGGCCGTCCGGAAATGTCGAGTACTTCCTGTGGATGCGCCGGGACGCGCCGCCGCTGGACCCCGCGGAGGCGGACCGGGCCGTCGCCGAGGGCCCCCGATAGGGTGCTCTGCGGACGTCCGGTCCGTCATGCTGGGTGGCGCGGCCGTACCGGGTCGACAAGGACCCGGCCGGCATAGGGAGAGGGCAGCGGGCATGAGTGATGAACGTACGGTCTTCCTGATCGCGCACACGGGCCGGGAAGCGGCGCTGCGCAGTGTCGAGGGACTGGTGCACGGCCTGCTGAAGGCGGGGATCCGGATCAGACTGCTGGCGGCCGAGGCGGTGGACCTGGACCTGCCGGACGGCGTGGAGAGGGTCGCCGGGGGGCCGGGCGCCGCGGACGGCTGCGAGCTGATCCTGGTCGCCGGCGGGGACGGGACGCTGCTGCGGGGGGCCGAGCTGGCCCGTGAGCACGGTCTGCCGATGCTCGGCATCAACCTGGGCCGGGTGGGTTTCCTGGCCGAGGCCGAGCGGGACGACCTGGCGGTGGTGGTCGAGCGGGTGGTCGACGCCGACTACGAGGTCGAGGAGCGGATGACCCTCGACGTGATCGTCCGCACCAACGGCGACGTGGTGCACCACGACTGGGCGCTGAACGAGGCCTCGATCGAGAAGGCGTCGCGGGAGCGGATGCTGGAGGTGGTGACCGAGGTGGACGGCCGTCCGGTCTCCAACTTCGGCTGCGACGGGGTGGTCTGCGCGACGCCGACCGGTTCGACGGCGTACGCGTTCTCCGGCGGCGGGCCGGTGGTCTGGCCCGAGGTGGAGGCGCTGCTGATGGTGCCGATCAGCGCGCACGCGCTGTTCGCCCGCCCGCTGGTGACCTCGCCGGACTCGGTGCTGGCGGTGGAGGTGCAGCCGAAGACCCCGCACGGGGTGCTGTGGTGCGACGGCCGGCGCTCGGTGGAACTGCCCGCCGGGGCGCGGGTGGAGGTCCGCCGGGGGCAGACGCCGGTGCGTCTGGCCCGGCTGCACCGGGCGCCGTTCACCGACCGGCTGGTGGCGAAGTTCGCGCTGCCGGTGACCGGGTGGCGGGGCCGGGCCGAGAGCCACTGAGCCCTGCGTCCGCCGGCGCGGACCCGCCCGGTGCGGGTCCGCGCGGTGCGCTTCGACGCCCCGGGCGGGGCGTCAGACCGCCAGCGGCTGGGTGTCGTCGGCGTTCTGCCAGCGTCCGTCGTCGTCGGCGCGGGCGGCGACCTCGGCCAGCCGGGCGACCGCCTCCGGCACGGCCGGGGCGGGCACCGTGAGCGGGATCCGGATGTGGTGCTCGAAGGCGCCGTCGGAGCCGAACCGGTTGCCGGCGGCGAGCCGGACCCCGGCGCGTTCCCCGGCCCGGGCCAGTGCGGCGCCGGACACCGAGCCGGTGGCGACCCAGAACGACAGGCCGCCGGGCGGCACGGTGAACCGCCAGTGCGGCAGCTGCGCGCGCAGCGCGGGGGCCAGCGCCCCGGCGGTGTCCCGCAGCCGGGCCAGCTGGTGGGCGCGGACGGCGGGCAGGTCGCCGGTGAGCAGCTCGGCGGCGATCAGCTGGTCCAGGACGGGCGCGCCGACGTCGCTGTAGACCCGGGTGGTGGCCAGCCGACGGACGAGGGCGGGTGCGGCGCGTACCCAGCCGATCCGCAGACCGCCCCAGAGCAGCTTGCCGGCCGAGCCGACCGTGACGACCTGGGCCGCGCGGTCCAGCGCGGCCGTCGGGCGGGGCGGCGGGGTGCCGTCGGGCAGGCCCCAGCCGAGTTCGGCGGTGGTCTCGTCGACCAGGACCACCGTGCCGGCCGAGCGGGCGGCGGCGAGCAGCTCGCGCCGCTGCTCCTCGTCGATGAGCGTGCCGGTCGGGTTGTGGAAGTCGGGGATGACGTAGGCGGCCCTCGGCGCGGCCCCGCTGAGCACCCGCCGCCACTCGCCGAGGTCCCAGCGGGGCTGCGCCGGTGACTCGCCGGCGTGCCGCCAGGTGTCCGGGCCGGAGGTCAGCGGGACGGGGACCAGGCGGGTCTCGCTGAGCCGCAGGGCCTGGAGGGTGTGGGCGTAGCTGGGGGCCTCGACGGCGACCCGGTCGCCGCGGCCGAGCAGGGCCTGGCGGACCAGGTGCAGGGCGCCCATCGCGCCGATGGTGATCAGGATCTGGTCCGGGGTGGTGGGCAGTCCGCGCTCGGTGAAGCGGCGGGCGACCGCCTCGCGCAGGACCGGGACGCCGGTCGGGTAGTGGCCGTGCCCGGCGGCGTAGGCGGGCAGCTGCTCCACGGCGCGGGCGGCGGCCCGGGAGAGGAAGGGCTGCGGGGCGGGCAGGGCGGCGACGCCGAGGTCCAGGATGCGGCCCTGCTCGTCCGGCGGCACCGGGTGCAGGGCGTCGCTGGGCGGGGCCGAGCCCTCGGGCAGTGCGGTCCAGCTGCCGGAGCCGCGCCGGCTGCGCAGGTAGCCGTCGGCCCGCAGGGCCTCGTAGGCGGTGGCGACGGTGGTGCGGCTGAGGCGCAGGGCGAGGGCGAGCTCGCGTTCGGCGGGCAGCCGGGCGCCGACCGGCAGCCGGCCCTCGGAGACCAGCAGCCGGACCTGGGCGGCGAGCGCGCGGTACGCGGGGCGCCGGGCGGCGCCGGGAGGTTCGGGCAGCCGGGCTCCGGCGAGCAGCCGGGCGAGCGCCGGGGACGTCACGGTGGTCTGCCAGTCGGCCATGCTCATCAGTCCACTTGCTCGTGATTGGCCCTGTCGGGAGTCCTATTGGCCTGGCCATCATGACAGGGCGGCCGTAGCGTCCGCCACCGTCGCGGCCGCGTGTCGCGACGGTTCGGCACCACCTGTCCGGAGAATCCATGGCCACTCCCACGAGCACCCGCCCGTCCTCCTCGCCCTCCTCCTCCCTTTCCGCCACCGATGCCGCCACCGATGCCGCCGCGCGGCCGGGCCTCGCCGTCCGGGTCCTGGGCGACACCCACGCGCTCGGCCGCCGGCTGCCGCAGCTGTTCGTCGGGCTCGCCCTCTACGGGGCCAGCATGGGCCTGATGCTCCGCTCCGGCCTGGGACTCGACCCCTGGGACGTCTTCCACCAGGGCCTGCAGGGCACCTTCGGCCTCTCGGTGGGCGCCTGGGTGACCGTCTGCGGCGCCTTGGTGCTGCTGCTGTGGATACCGCTGCGCCAGCTGCCCGGCGTCGGCACGGTCGCCAACGTGCTGGTGATCGGTGCCGCGATGGACCTCACCCTGCGCCTCGCCGGCGCCCCCGGGGCACTGCCGGCCCGGATCGCGCTGATGGTGGGCGCGATCGTGCTCAACGGCCTGGCCACCGGCCTCTACATCGGAGCCCGGCTCGGCCCCGGGCCGCGCGACGGGCTGATGACCGGCCTGCACCGGCGGACCGGCCGCTCGCTGCGGCTGATCCGCACCGGCATCGAGCTGACCGTGCTGGCCGCGGGATTCCTGCTCGGCGGCACCGTCGGGGTGGGCACGGTCGCGTACGCGCTGGCGATCGGCCCGCTCGCGCAGTTCTTCCTGCCCTGGTGCACCGTCGCGACCGCCGGGCAGGCCGGGAAGCGGGCCGGGAGGCGCAGCGCGGAACGGGCCGGGGAGCGGGGCGCGGACACCCGGCGGGGCGGGGCGGGGAACTCCCGGAACGGATGAACTTCGGGGCGCGGAGTTGCCGCGCGTCGTTGCCGCTCGTCGCGCGCCGGGGGCGGAACCTCGTAAGGTCGTCTCCGTGTTGGACGAGATGCGGATACGGGATCTTGGGGTCATCGACGACGCGGTCGTCGAGCTCGCCCCCGGCTTCACCGCCGTGACCGGTGAGACCGGCGCCGGCAAGACCATGGTGGTGACCAGCCTCGGCCTGCTGCTCGGCGGACGCGCCGATCCGGGCCTGGTGCGCAACGGCAGCGCCCGCGCGGTCGTCGAGGGGCGCCTGGAGCTGCCCGCCGGCTCCCCGGCGGCCGCCCGGGCCGCCGAGGCCGGCGCCGAGCTCGACGACGGCGCACTGCTGATCAGCCGGACCGTCTCCGCCGAGGGGCGCTCCCGCGCCCACGTCGGCGGCCGGTCCGTGCCGGTCGGGCTGCTCGCCGAACTCGGCGAGGACCTCATCGCGGTGCACGGCCAGACCGACCAGCAGCGGCTGCTGCGCCCGGCCCGCCAGCGCGGTGCGCTGGACCGGTACGCGGGCGGGTCCGTCGCCGAGCCGCTGGCCCGCTACCGCGAGGCCTACCGGACGCTGCGCGAGGTCTCCGCGACCCTGGAGGAGCTGACCACCCGGGCCCGCGAACGGGCCCAGGAGGCCGACCTGCTGCGGTTCGGCCTCGACGAGGTCGCCGCCGCCGAGCCGGTGGCCGGCGAGGACGAGGAGCTGTCCGCGGAGGCCGAGCGGCTCGGCCACGCCGACGCGCTCTCCTCCGCCGCGACCCTCGCGCACGCCGCGCTGGCCGGTGACCCCGCCGACCCGGAGGCCCTGGACGCGGGCACCCTGCTCGCCCAGGCCCGCCGCGCGGTGGACGCCGTCCGCCACCACGACGAGCGGCTGGCCGGCCTCGCCGACCGCCTCAACGAGGTGGGCTACCTGCTCGCCGACGTGGCCGGCGACCTGGCCGGCTACGCCGACGACCTGGACGCCGACCCGGTGCGCCTGGCCGCCGTCGAGGACCGCCGGGCCGTGCTGGCCCAGCTGCTGCGCAAGTACGGCGGCCCGGAGAACACGCTGGCCGAGGTGATCGCCTGGGCCGAGACCGGCTCCGCGCGGCTCGCCGAACTCGACGGCGACGACGACCGGATCGACGAGCTCGGCGCCCGGGAGACCGAGCTGCGGGCCGGGCTGGCCGACCTCGCGGCGGAGGTGTCGGCCGCCCGGCAGGCCGCCGCCGGACGCTTCGCCGAGGCCGTCTCCGCCGAGCTCGCCGAGCTGGCCATGCCGCACGCCCGGGTGACCTTCGCGATCAGCCGGGTCGACGACCTGTCCGGGATCGAGATCGAGGGCCGCACCGTCGCCTACGGTCCGCACGGCGTGGACGAGGTGGAGGTGCTGCTCGCCCCGCACCCGGGCGCCCAGCCCCGGCCGATCGCCAAGGGCGCCTCGGGCGGCGAGCTGTCCCGGGTGATGCTCGCCGTCGAGGTGGTCTTCGCCGGCGCCGACCCCGTCCCCACCTACCTGTTCGACGAGGTGGACGCGGGTGTCGGCGGCAAGGCGGCGGTCGAGATCGGCCGCCGGCTCGCCAAGCTGGCGGAGAGCGCCCAGGTCGTCGTGGTCACCCACCTCCCGCAGGTCGCGGCCTTCGCGGACCGCCACCTGGTGGTCGAGAAGACCAACGACGGCACCGTGACCCGCAGCGGCGTCAAGGTGCTGAGCGACGAGGAGCGGGTGCGCGAGCTCTCCCGGATGCTGGCCGGCCTGGAGGACTCCGAACTCGGCCGGGCGCACGCCGAGGAGCTCCTCGCCGCGGCCCGCGCCCCCCGCCGGCCCTAGGCTCGCGCAGGCGGCCCCCGCGGACCGGCCACGACGCGCCCCACCGGGGGCGCCGACTGTCCAAGAGGGCCGCCGACCTGGCATGGTGGCGGCTGGACACCGGCCTTCCTGTCCCGAGCGCCGCCGGCGGGCAACCCCCGCCCGGGGCGCGCGTAGCTGATCGAATCGGATGCGAGACGACGTGGACCATTCCGCCGCCCGGGCCGCCGCGGCCACCCCCGAACCGGGGCAGCTGCACGTGGTGCTCGTCCTCGCCGCCAGTAGCGGCGGGATCGGTGCCCACGTGCGCTCCCTGGCCCAGGGCCTGGTCGCACACGGAGTGACCGTCACGGTGTGCGCCCCCGCCGCCGCCGACGCGCTGTTCGGCTTCTCCCGCACCGGGGCCCGGTTCCACCTGGTGGACATCACCCCGACCGCGGGCGCCCGCAGCGACGCCACCGCCATCGGCGAGCTGCGCCGTGCCTTCACCGGCGCCGACGTGGTGCACGCCCACGGCCTGCGCGCGGCGCTGCTGTCCGACCTCGCGCTGCGCACCGCCGGCCGCTTCCCGGGCCTGCGCCCGGAGACGCCGCTGGTGGTCACCTCGCACCACGCGCTGCTCGCGACGGGCATGGAGCGCCGGCTCCAGCGGCTGATGGAGCGCCGGGTGGCGCGCGCCGCCGACCTCGTGCTGGGGGCCTCCTCGGACCTGGTCGCCCGGGCCCGGGAGCTCGGCGCCACCGACGCCAGGCTCGGCCCGGTCGCCGCCCCGCCGATGCCCGAGGGCCGGCTGACGCGGGCGCAGGCCCGCACCGCGGCCCTCGGCGGGGGAGCGGAGCGACCCGTGGTCCTGGCGGTCGGCCGGCTCGTCCCGCAGAAGGCGTTCGGGCTGCTGCTGGACGCGACCCGCGAGCTGTCCGCGCTGGACCCGGAGCCGCTGCTGCTGCTCGCCGGGGACGGCCCGGACGCCGCCGGGCTGCGCGAGCGGGTGGCCGCGGAGAGGCTGCCGGTGCGGCTGCTCGGCTACCGCACCGACGTGGCGGACCTGCTGGCCGCCGCCGACGTGCTGGTGCTGTCCAGTCGCTGGGAGGCCCGTTCGCTGGTGGTCCAGGAGGCGATGCGGGCCGGTGTGCCGGTGGTCGCCACGGCCGTCGGCGGCATCCCCGAACTGGTCGGGGACGCCGCCGTACTGGTGCCGCCCGGTGACGCCGCGGCGCTCGGCCGGGCGGTCCGCGGGCTGCTGGCCGACCCGGAGCGCCGGGAGCGGCTGGCGACGGCCGGCCGGCAGCAGGCGGAGACCTGGCCGGACGAGGCCGCCACCGTCGCCCAGGTGCTCAGCACCTACGACGAGCTGGTGCAGCGCACGTCCTAGCCGCGCGGGTCGGGCGGCGGAGCGTCGGGAACACGCCACGTCGGCCTCCTGCGGAAGATCGCTTCCTGGTGGCACGATGCCCTCCGGCGGAACGGGTGTTCCGCATGGGACAGCAGTCCCTGTGTCCACTTTTCGGGGGGAAAGCGGTATGTGGTTCTCTTTGCTGCCTGAAGCCGTGCGGGCGAGCGAGCGGTTCGACTGGTTCAACGACACGGTTTCCCAGGCGGTGATGCCGACGGTGATGAGCGTGGAGCCGTTCACCGAGTTCCGGGCCGAGGCCGCGATGCTGGACCTGGGGGCGCCCCGGGTGGCCCGGTTCGCCTTCTCGCCGCTGCGGTCGCGGCGGACGCCGGCCCTGATCCGGCGCGGCGACCCGGAGCAGTACCAGCTGGCCCTGATCCGCGGGGGCGCCGCGGTGCTGTCCCAGGAGGGCAACGAGAGCCGGATCGGGGCCGGTGAGTTCGTCTTCTGGGACACCTCGCGCCCGTCCGACACCCGGATCCTGCCCGGCCCCGGCCCGGTCCGGCTGACGATGCTGCAGTTCCCGCGCGCCGCGCTTTCCCTGCCCGGCCGTCGCCTGGAACGGCTGCTGGCCGCGCGGCTCCCCGGCGGGCGCGGGGTCGCGGCCGTGCTGGCGAGCTTCCTCGACGGCCTGGAGGCGCACGGCGACACCTGCGGGGCGGCTGAGCTGAGCCGGCTGGGGACGGTCGCGGTGGAACTCGCCGGAGCCCTGCTCGCCCAGCAGGCCGACGGGGTGGGGCGGCTCCCCGCCGAGATCCGCGCCCGGGTGCTGCTCGACCGCGTCCGGGCCTTCATCGAGGACAACCTCGGCGATCCGCAGCTGACCCCCGGCGTCGTCGCGGCCCGGCACAACATCTCGCTGCGCACCCTCCACCAGCTGTTCCGCACCCAGGAGGTGCAGACGGACACCGTCCACGCCTGGATCCGCCGGCGCCGGCTGGAGCGCTGTCGCGAGGACCTCGCGAGCACCCGGCTCCACACGTACCCGGTGCAGGTGATAGCCGACCGCTGGGGGTTCAGCAGCGCGACCGTCTTCAGCCGGACCTTCCGCCGGGCGTACGGGGTCACCCCCACCGAGTACCGGGGGATGAGCCTCGTCGGGACCCTCGCGCCGAAGGTCGAGGATCCCCGCACGGACGGTACATCCGCCTGGGTGCCGGCTTCCTAGTCTCGTGGTCGTGTCCGGACGGCGCGGACCGACGGACCCGACAGGACAACGAGCGAACGGAGTCGGAAACATGCTGAAGAAGAGGATCGTCCAGGTGGTCGCGGCCACCGCCGCGGTGGCCGCGTTCGGACTGTTCAACGCCTCCTCGGCCAGTGCGGCCACCGAGGTCTGCGAGAGCTGGGGCGGTACGTGCACCTCCGGCTCGGTCGCCGCCAACGGCAACCACGAGGTCTGTTTCTCGGGCACCCACAAGGCGCTGTCGTACTGGGGCCGTGCCGAGCTGTGGGACGCCGACACGGGCGTGATGGTCGGCTCCTTCGCCTCGAACCCGACCGAGACGAAGACCCGCTGCGTCGGCGGCCTCTACGGCAACCACTACTACGAGCGCGGCACCGGCGGCTACTTCTACGGCAAGGTCTGGAACTGACCCGCGGCACCGCCGGTCCCCGTGCCGGACTCCGGGACGCCACCGTGAGGTGAGCCGACCGGAGCCGTGGGGGAGCACCGACGGGGTGACGGCCCGTACCGGAAGGTACGGGCCGTCACCGTTTTCGCGTCCCGGTCAGACGGCCGCCTGCTCGCCGACCCGGTCGGTGACGGGGCCGTCCGGCTGGGCCGAGAGGTAGGCCCCGCCGCAGGCGGTGAGCCGCAGCGCGGTGTCGATCAGCGGGACGTGGCTGAAGGCCTGCGGGAAGTTGCCGACCTGGCGCTTGAGCCGCGGGTCCCACTCCTCGGCGAGCAGCCCGAGGTCGTTGCGCAGCGACAGCAACCGGTCGAACAGCTCGCGCGCCTCCTGCACCCGGCCGATCATGGCGAGGTCGTCGGCCAGCCAGAACGAGCAGGCCAGGAAGGCGCCCTCGTGGCCGGAGAGGCCGTCGACGTTGTTGCCGCTCTCGTCGTGGGTCGGGTAGCGCAGCACGAAGCCGTCCTCGGTGGACAGCTCGCGCTGGATCGCCTCGATGGTGCCGATGACGCGCTTGTCGTCCGGCGGCAGGAAGCCGACCTGGGGGATCAGCAGCAGCGAGGCGTCCAGTTCCTTGCCGCCGTAGTACTGGGTGAAGGTGTTGCGGCCGGGGTCGTAGCCCTTGTCGCAGACGTCCCGGTGGATGGTGTCGCGCAGTTCGCGCCAGCGCTCCAGGTGGCCGCCGGCCGGGGCGTCCTCGGGGGTCTGCTCCAGCAGCTTGATGGTGCGGTCGACCGCCACCCAGGCCATCACCTTGGAGTGGACGAAGTGCCGGCGCGGCCCGCGGACCTCCCAGATGCCCTCGTCCGGCTCCTGCCAGTGCTCCTCCAGGTACTCGATGAGCCGCAGCTGGAGGTGGTGGGCGTGGTCGTTGCGGACCAGGCCGGTCATGTGGGCCAGGTGCAGCGCCTCGACGACCTCGCCGTAGACGTCCAGCTGGAGCTGGCCGGCCGCGCCGTTGCCGACCCGGACCGGCTGGGAGCCCTCGTAGCCGGGCAGCCAGTCCAGCGAGGACTCGGTGAGCTCGCGCTCCCCGGCGATGCCGTACATGATCTGCAGGTTCTCGGGGTCGCCGGCCACCGCGCGCAGCAGCCACTCGCGCCAGGCCCGGGCCTCGTCGCGGTAGCCGGTGCGCAGCAGCGAGGAGAGCGTGATCGCGGCGTCGCGCAGCCAGGTGTAGCGGTAGTCCCAGTTCCGTTCCCCGCCGATGTCCTCGGGCAGCGAGGTGGTGGGGGCCGCGACGATGCCGCCGGTGGGGGCGTAGGTGAGGCCCTTGAGGGTGATCAGCGAGCGGACCACGGCCTCCCGGTAGGGGCCCTGGTAGGTGCACTGGGCGACCCAGTCGTGCCAGAAGTCGGCGGTCGCGTCGAGCAGCACCTCGGCGTCCGGGGCCTTCGGCGGCTCCAGGTGGGAGGCCTGCCAGGTGAGGGCGAAGGCGATCCGCTCGCCGGCCGAGACGGTGAAGTCGGCGTAGGTGGTGAGGTCGCGGCCGTAGGTCTCGGCCTCGCCGTCCAGCCAGACCGAGTCCGGTCCGGCCACGGCGACGGTCCGGTGGCCGCCGTCGGGCTGCTCGACCCGGTGCACCCAGGGCACGACCCGGCCGTAGCTGAACCGCATCCGCAGCGCGGAGCGCATCCGCACGGTCCCGGCCACGCCCTCGACGATCCGGATCACCTGAGGGACGGCGTCCTTGCCGGCGAGCGGGCGGGGCGGCATGAAGTCGATCACCCGGACGGTGCCGCCCTGGGCGTCCCACTCCTGCTCCAGGATCAGCGAGTCGCCCCGGTAGCGGCGCCGGTCGGCCGGCACGGCGGGGGCGGCGGCGGTCGGCGGGGGAATCCGCAGGCCGCCGGTCTCGGTGAGCCGGATCCGCTCGGCGGCCGGGTCCGCCGGGGCCTGCGGGTCGGCGGGGACGGACGCGGGGGCGGGCAGGTCGACGGCCACCGCCTCGGCGGGACCGATTCGCCAGAAGCCGTGTTCATCGGTGCCTAGCAGGCCGGCGAAGACCGCCGGTGAGTCGAATCGGGGCAGGCAGAGCCAGTCCACCGCGCCGTCCCTGCTGACCAGGGCAGCGGTCTGCATGTCCCCGATGAGTGCGTAGTCCTCGATACGGCCGGCCACGTGATCTCCAGTTCGCAATGTGGTCACGACGCATCGGCGATCCGAGGGGGAGCCAGCGGGACAGCGGGACCGGGTGCCACCCCGGGACGTCCGGGCCTCCGCGGGGTGGTGGCGGGCCTTGCCGGAGTGTCCGCGACGGCTCGGTCGAGCCTCTGGGTGGGGATGAGCGGGAATTACGGGGAGGTCCGGTCGCGCATCGGGGACCGAGAGGTTCCTGACCCTCCCACGCCCTCCGCGTGCTCGTGTTGTCGGCGATGCGTCCGAGCAGCTTACGACGGACGAAAGGGGCGAAGCACGCGGGCGCAGCGCGGTGTGGCGCCGCATTTCGGCGGAAATACCGCGCATCGCGGTGCCGGCCGTCAGGATGGCTCGGAAGGATCAGCTCCGGATGGCACGAAACGGGGATCCGTGATGGCCCGGCCGAGCTGGTCCGGACCATTGCCGGGTGGCCCGCTCGGGCCGGTGGTGCGACTGGTGTGACGTCTGCGCCGGGTGGTGCGCCGATGGCGCGCCCGGCGTGCGCCCCAGGAGCGCACCGGCGGGTTCCCGACCGGGAACCGGCCCCTCCGGCGCCGCGCGGGGGCGGGCCGGAACGCGTCCGGGCCGGGTCACTGATACCCTGGTATCCCGTGGACCGGTGGGATCAAACGCCCCGGACCGGCCGAACCGACGACTCCCAGGGTGCCGTGCCCCGCACCACCCGCCCCCCGTCGCAACGGCGAGCCGCGAGCCTCCCACCACGTCACCTTCGACTCGCGACCCACGGGAGCCCCCTCTTGGCACAGCCCCATTCCGGCAAGGCATCGAACGGCCGCGCCGTGACGACCAAGCACCTCTTCGTCACCGGGGGTGTCGCCTCGTCGCTCGGCAAGGGCCTCACCGCCTCCAGCCTCGGCGCCCTGCTCAAGGCCCGCGGCCTGCGCGTGACGATGCAGAAGCTCGACCCGTACCTCAACGTGGACCCGGGCACCATGAACCCGTTCCAGCACGGTGAGGTCTTCGTCACCGACGACGGCGCCGAGACCGACCTCGACATCGGCCACTACGAGCGGTTCCTCGACACCAACCTGCACGGCTCGGCCAACGTCACCACCGGCCAGGTGTACTCGACCGTCATCGCCAAGGAGCGCCGCGGCGAGTACCTGGGCGACACCGTCCAGGTGATCCCGCACATCACCAACGAGATCAAGTCCCGGATCCGCCGGATGGCGACCGAGGACGTCGACGTGGTGATCACCGAGGTCGGCGGCACCGTCGGCGACATCGAGTCGCTGCCGTTCCTGGAGGCCGTCCGCCAGGTCCGCCACGAGGTCGGCCGGGACAACGTCTTCTTCGTGCACGTCTCCCTGCTCCCCTACATCGGCCCCTCGGGCGAGCTGAAGACCAAGCCGACCCAGCACTCCGTCGCCGCGCTGCGCAACATCGGCATCCAGCCCGACGCCGTCGTGCTGCGCGCCGACCGCGAGGTCCCGCAGGCCATCAAGCGCAAGATCTCGTTGATGTGCGACGTCGACGAGGAGGCCGTGGTCGCCGCGATCGACGCCAAGTCGATCTACGACATCCCCAAGGTGCTGCACGGCGAGGGCCTGGACGCGTACGTCGTGCGCCGTCTCGACCTGCCGTTCCGCGACGTGGACTGGACCACCTGGGACGATCTGCTGCGCCGGGTGCACGAGCCGCAGCACATCGTGAAGGTCGCGCTGGTCGGCAAGTACATCGACCTGCCGGACGCCTACCTGTCGGTGACCGAGGCGCTGCGCGCCGGCGGTTTCGCCAACAACGCCCGGGTCGAGATCAAGTGGGTCACCTCCGACGACTGCGAGACCCCCGAGGGTGCGCGCGAGCAGCTCGGTGACGTGGACGCGATCTGCATCCCCGGCGGCTTCGGCGACCGCGGCGTCAACGGCAAGGTGGGCGCGATCACCTACGCCCGCGAGAACCGGATCCCGCTGCTCGGCCTCTGCCTGGGCCTGCAGTGCGTCGTCATCGAGGCGGCCCGCAACCTGGCCGGCCTGCCGGAGGCCAACTCCACCGAGTTCGACGCCGCCGCCAAGCACCCGGTCATCTCCACCATGGCCGAGCAGCTGGCCATCGTCGACGGCAAGGGCGACCTGGGCGGCACCATGCGTCTGGGCCTCTACCCGGCGAAGCTCGCCGAGGGCTCGATCGTCCGCGAGGTCTACGGCGGCGAGCAGTACGTCGACGAGCGCCACCGCCACCGCTACGAGGTCAACAACGCCTACCGGGCCGACCTGGAGAAGACCGGTCTGGTCTTCTCGGGCCTCTCCCCGAAGGGCGACCTGGTCGAGTACGTCGAGTACCCGCGCGAGGTGCACCCCTACCTGGTGGCCACCCAGGCCCACCCGGAGCTGAAGTCCCGGCCGACCCGCCCGCACCCGCTCTTCGCGGGTCTGGTCAAGGCCGCGATCGAGATCAAGACGGCCGCGGCCGGCGCCGAGTAGGCACGCCCGTTCTCCCGGACGGCGGCCCCGCGATTCCTGCGGGGCCGCCGTTCGGCGTTAGATTGTGTCGTACTGACGAAAAGGGGAGAGCGTGATGGACGACCGCAGTACAGCCGGGATCGCCGATGCGGCGGAGGAGTGGGAGGTGCGGGGCGGCAGCACCCCCTTCCAGGGCCGGGTCACCGGGGTGCGCACCGAGGAGGTCCGGATGCCCGACGGCAGCTGGGCCCGCCGCGACTACCAGACCCACCCCGGCTCGGTGTCCGTCCTCGCCCTGGACGACCGGCAGCGGGTGCTGATCCTGCGGCAGTACCGCCACCCCGTCCGCCAGCGCCTCTGGGAGCTGCCGGCCGGGCTGCTGGACGTGCCGGGCGAGAACCCGCTGCACGCCGCCCAGCGCGAGCTGTACGAGGAGGCGCACTGCAAGGCCGGCACCTGGCGGGTGCTGGTCGACTTCTACACCTCGCCCGGCGGGACGGACGAGGCGCTGCGGCTCTTCCTCGCCACCGACCTCGCCGAGGCCGAGGGCGAGCGGTACGAGGCGCACGGGGAGGAGCTGGAGCTGGAGTCGGCCCGGGTGCCGGTGGACGAGCTGGTCCGGCTGATCCACGCCGGGGAGCTGCACAACCCCACCCTGATCACCGGCACCCTGGCGGTGCACGCCGCGCTGCGGAGCCCGGGCGGGCTGGACGCCCTGCGCCCCGCGGACTCGCCCTGGCCGGCCCGTCCCTTCTCCTAGCCGGGGCGTGTCCTGCGGATCACCGCCGGGCCCGCGACGCCGGGGCCCGTCCGACACGGTCCGCAGGACGCGCCCCGGGGCGTCCGTTTCCGCCCGCCGGGTTGATCCGCCGGGGTGATTGCCGGTTCGTACGACCGGATGTCACCTCGGCCGGGGCGGACGGCCGAACTACGCTTCGCAGACGGGGCGTCCGGTGCGGGCCGCCCCGGTGAGCGCTGGGTGACGTCGGGAGTGCGCGGGTGGCGAGGAAGACGGTGACGACGGAGGCCGGGCCCGGCGCGCCCGCCGGGCGGGTTCCCGGGCTGGACCGGCTGCCCGCCGGGCCCGCCCTGTTCGTCGGCCGGCGCACCGAACTGGGCGCGCTGCGGGCCGCCGCCGCCCGGCCCGCCGAGGGCCGCAGCCCGGTCCTGGTGCTGGCCGGTCGGCCGGGCTCGGGGCGCACCGCGCTGGCCGTCCGGTTCGCCGTCACCGTCGCCGCCCAGTATCCCGACGGCGTGCTCTTCGCCCGGCTGTCCGCCCCCGACGGCGGCCGGGTGCCGCCCGCCCGGGCCGCCCGCCGGCTGCTGGAGCAGCTCGGCGGCGACACCGCCGGCGTCCCGCTGCCCGGTGCCGCCGGGGACGGCCGGGACGACGCGGCGTGCGTCGCGCTGCGCGCCGCGCTGGCCGGGCGGCGCGTCCTGCTGCTGCTGGACGACGTGCGGGACGCCGGGCAGCTCTGGCCGCTGCTCGCGGACGAGCCGGGCTGTCTGGTGCTCGCCACCACCTCCGGTCCGCTCACCGGGATCGAGGACATCGACCCGGTCATCCTCGGCGGACTCGACCGGCCGGCGGCGGCCGATCTGCTCGGGGACCTGGTCGGCGGGACGAGGATCGGCTGCGACCCGGTGGGCGGGGCCGATCTGGCGGAGGCCTGCGGGTCCCAGCCGGCGGCGCTTCGGCTGATGGCCGGGCGGCTGCGCGGCAAACCGGAACTGGCGGTGACGGAGGCGGCCAGGGAGCTGGCCCTGGCCGTCGCCGAGGCGGCCGCGCCCGTTCCCACGGGGGAGGCGGCGGGCGCGGCGGATCCGGCGCCGGTGAAGGACCGGCCGGCCGGGGCCGGGGAGAAGGCCCCGGGGGAGGAGCGGGGAGCACGGGGGGACAAGGAGAGCAAGGAAAAGGGGAACAAGGGGCGCCGCGACGGCGGGGGTGCCAGGAACGGCCAGGGCGCGAAGGGCGGCAAGGGCGGCGAGGGAGCCGCCGCCGGGGACCGGACGGCCCGGGGGCCGGTGCCGGTGGCGGAGCCCCCGGCGGAGCCGGCCCGGGACCCGGCCGCCTGGGTGCGGCCCGCGCCGGAGCCCGCCGAGCCCGTACCGGTGCCGGACAACGACCCGCTGGTCGGCGCGTTCACCCTGGCCTACCGGGCGCTGCCCGCGGCCCAGGCCCGGATGCTGCGCGCGCTCACCCTGGCGCCCGCCCAGTGCGCGGACCTGCGCACCGCCTCCGCGCTGGTCGGCTGCCCGGCCCCGGAGGCCGCCGCGACGCTGGCCGCGCTGGCCGAGCGGGAGCTGCTCGCCGAGGAGCCCCCGGCGGCCGACGGCACCCCCCGCTACCGCGTCCCCGGCCGGCTGCACCCCCGGCTGGTGCGGCTGCGCGAGCGGGACGACCGGCCCGCCGAGGTGGAGCTGGCCCGGGCCCGGCTGCTGGAGCGGATGGTGCGGCTCACCGAGTCCGCCCGGGCGCTGCTGGACCCCTCCGGCGGGCCCGGCCCCGATCCGCTGCCCGGCCCGCTGCGGCTGACGTCCGCCGCGCACGCCCGGGCCTGGCTGCTCGGCGAGCGGGACCTGCTGCTGGGCGCGGTCGCCGACGCGATCGGCCAGGGCGACCTCGACGGCTCGGCCGGCCGGCTGGTCACCGCGCTGCTCCGGGCCCTGCCGCTGACCGGCGCGGCGGCCCCCGCCGACCTCTACCAGCTGCACGAGCTGGTGCTGACGGTGGCCGAGCGGCACGGCCGTCCGCGGCGGGCCTCCGCCGCGCTGCTCAACCTGGGCGACCTGCAGGCCGCCGCCGGGAGCTGGGAGCAGGCCTCCGGGCACTACCGGGCCGCCCTGGAGCACGCCAGGGCCGCCGACGACGAGGCTCTCTGTGCCCGCGCGCTGGAGGGCGCGGCGGGCTGTCACCGGGCGCTCGGCGACCCGGTGCGCGCCGCCGACTGGTACGGCCGGGCGCTGGGCATCCGGCAGTCGCTGGGCGACCAGGCCGCCGAGGCCCGGCTGCTGGCCAGGGTGGCCGAGGCGCACACCGCCCAGCGCCGGTTCGAGGAGGCGGACCGCGAGTACCGGGCCTCCCTGGCGGTGCTGCGGCGTCTGGGGGACGAGCACGGCCGGGAGGCCGTCGGGGCCGCCCTCGCCGAGCTGCGGGAACGGGCCCTCGCAGGGTGGTAGCGGGTGGTTCGGGAGTATTGTCGAAGATGCCCGGTCGGTGCCGCTTTGGCAGGAAGATCACGCAGGAAGCCTACGAACCTGCCAATGTCTCCGGCAGATTTATGCACTTTGGAAGGCTGACAGGCCGCCTGGGCTTCATTACACTCGAACTCAGTCGCGCAGCGAGCCGTGCCCCGGTGTCTTCCGGAGGCTTCCCCACGTGCGCGTCGCCCGCCGGTCTTCTCCGGTAGGGACCCCCATGGCAAGAGGACGTGTTTAGCCGTGAAGGTCGGCATCCCCCGCGAGGTCAAGAACCACGAGTACCGCGTGGCCATCACGCCTGCCGGTGTGCATGAGCTGGTCCGCAACGGACACGAGGTCTACATCGAGGACAACGCCGGCGTCGGCTCCTCGATCCCGAACGAGGAGTACGTGGCCGCGGGCGCCACCATCCTCCCCACCGCCGACGAGGTGTGGGCCACCGCCGACCTGGTGCTGAAGGTCAAGGAGCCCATCGCGCAGGAGTACCACCGCCTGCGCAAGGGCCAGACGCTCTTCACCTACCTCCACCTGGCGGCCGACCGGGCCGGCACCGACGCGCTGGTCGCCTCCGGCACCACCGCGATCGCGTACGAGACCGTGCAGCTCGCCAACGGTGCCCTGCCGCTGCTCGCCCCGATGTCCGAGGTCGCGGGCCGGCTGGCCCCGCAGGTCGGCTCGTATCACCTGATGCGTCCGGCCGGCGGCCGCGGCACCCTGCCCGGCGGCGTGCCCGGCACCCACCCGGCCAAGGCCGTCGTCATCGGCGGTGGCGTCTCCGGCTGGCACGCGGCCACCATCGCCATCGGCATGGGCTACGACGTGACCCTGCTCGACCGCGACATCAACAAGCTGCGCGAGGCCGACAAGATCTTCGGCACGAAGATCAAGGCGATCATGTCCAACGCCTTCGAGCTGGAGAAGGCCGTCATCGAGGCCGACCTGGTCATCGGCGCCGTGCTGATCCCGGGCGCCAAGGCCCCCAAGCTCGTCACCAACGAGCTGGTCTCCCGCATGAAGCCGGGCTCCGTGCTCGTCGACATCGCCATCGACCAGGGCGGCTGCTTCGAGGACTCGCACCCGACCACGCACGCCGAGCCGACCTTCCAGGTCCACAACTCGGTCTTCTACTGCGTGGCCAACATGCCGGGCGCCGTCCCGAACACCTCCACCTACGCGCTGACCAACGCGACGCTGCCCTACGTCGTCGAGCTGGCCAACCGTGGTTGGAAGGAGGCGCTGCGCCGCGACGCCGCCCTCGCCAAGGGCCTGAACGTGCACGAGGGCCAGATCACCTTCGGTGCCGTCGCCGAGGCCTTCGGCCTGGAGTCGGTCTCCCTGGAGTCCGTGCTCGCCTGAGCGTGACGCATGTCGCCCCCGGCCCGGTTTCCCCCGGGCCGGGGGCTTCGGCGTGCCCGCGTACGGGGGGTTCCGGCACCGCCCGGGAGCCGGTGTGAACGAGTGGTGAACCCGGTGGTGACGCCCGGGGCGGAACGGGTGGGTCGCTCTGTCGTCAATTTCCATCGGTCATGTCACCCGACCCCGGAAACGTTAGGGTCAAGGGCCTTCGCATCCCTTGACAGAGGGGTGCCCGATAGTCGACACATCCTGCCCACTACCGTGGATTGTGTTGCTGCGAACGCCTTGAACGGCCTAGAGTCGCAAACCGTCGGCATGCTGCCACGCTGACGAATCGACATAGAGTCCTGGATGCCCAAGGAGGTAAGACGACTTGTGAATGAGTCGACATTTGCTCCCGGGGGTGGTCAGCCAGGACTGGCGGAGCACACCGCCGGCCAGCCGAGTGGGGAGTCCGTGGCCAGGCAGGCGTCCGTGGGCTCGGCCGAGGTCGGCTCGGTCGCTCTCCGTACTTTCGAAGCACGCCAGAACACAGCACAGGTGACCACGGTGACCGACTACGACGCCGAACTGCCGGCCCACGGCCTGGCCTACGGCGAGTTCGCCTACGGCGCCTACGACGACCCCGACGCCGAGTACGAGCCGGACCCGGAGTACGCGGCCACGCTCGCCCCCGACGCCGCGCGCCAGCGCCGCGAGCGGATCGGCCCGACCGGGCGTCCCCAGCCGTACTTCCCGATCCCCGCACCGCTGGCCGAGCACGGCCCCGCCCAGATCATCGCGATGTGCAACCAGAAGGGCGGCGTCGGCAAGACCACGTCGACCATCAACCTGGGCGCGGCGCTGGCCGAGTACGGCCGCCGCGTGCTGCTCGTCGACTTCGACCCGCAGGGCGCCCTCTCCGTCGGTCTCGGCGTCAACCCGATGGAACTCGACGTCACCGTCTACAACCTGCTGATGGAGCGCGGGCTGACGGCCGACGAGGTGCTCCTGAAGACGGCCGTGCCCGGCATGGACCTGCTGCCGTCCAACATCGACCTCTCCGCCGCCGAGGTGCAGCTGGTCAGCGAGGTGGCCCGGGAGTCCGCGCTGGCGCGCGCCCTGAAGCCGCTGCTGCCCGACTACGACTACGTCATCATCGACTGCCAGCCCTCGCTGGGCCTGCTGACGGTCAATGCGCTGACCGCCGCTCACAGCGTCATCGTGCCGCTGGAGTGCGAGTTCTTCGCCCTGCGCGGTGTCGCGCTGCTCACCGAGACCATCGAGAAGGTCTGCGAGCGGCTCAACCCCGAGCTGCGCCTGGACGGCATCCTCGCGACCATGTACGACTCGCGCACCGTGCACAGCCGCGAGGTGCTGGCGCGCGTCGTCGAGGCGTTCGGCGACCACGTCTTCCACACCGTCATCGGGCGGACCGTGCGCTTCCCGGAGACCACCGTCGCCGGCGAGCCGATCACGACGTACGCGACCAATTCGGTCGGTGCCGCCGCCTACCGCCAGCTCGCCAGGGAGGTGCTCGACCGGTGCCGCCCCGCCGAGTGAGTCTCCCGGGTGCCGACGAGCTGTTCCGAACCACCGGCGGGATGGCGCTGTCGCCGTCCCTCGCGTCGCGTTCGGCCGCCGAGGCGCCCAGACCGGAGACCGCGCGGGCGGTCAACGGCGCCGGTGACGCGGACGGCGCCGAGGGTGCCGGCCCCACCGGCGGCGAGGGCCAGGAGCACACCGACGGCGGCGCCGGAGCGGCCGGGGAGCAGCCGGGGAGCGGACGAGGGACGCGCCGGAGCGCCGGAGCGCCGGGCACGCCCCAGGCGCCCGTTCCCGCGCAGCCGGGCGGCCAGGGTGCCACCGGGCCCGGCACGGGCGCGACGGGGGCCCCCAAGGCCGCACAGGGCGGTCGCCCGACGGCCCCGGCGCCCCGGCAGCACGCCGGCACGGCTGAGGACCAGGCGGGCGCCGCGGGGCGGCCCCGTCCGCGCGGCCGGGCGCCGCGCCGTCCCACCGGGCGCGAGCGGCACGACGAGAAGATCACCGTGTACGTCTCCGCCGAGGAGCTGATGGACCTGGAGCACACCCGGCTGGTGCTCCGCGGCGAGCACGGCCTGGCGGTGGACCGCGGGCGGATCGTCCGGGAGGCGATCGCGGTGGTGCTGGCCGATCTGGAGCAGCGCGGCGAGGCGAGCATCCTGGTGCGGCGGCTGCGCGGGCGCTGAGCACGTGCCTCGGGGCCGCGGGGGGTCCGGGGCGGTGCGGTGGGCGGTACGCGGGCCGGACGGGCGCCGAGCGGGCGCGGCGGGCGCCGGGGCGTGGTCCCCGGCCGGGCGCGGCCCGGCGTGTCGGCGGCCCCGGTACCGGGCGGGCCCCGCCGCCGGGTGAAGATGGACCGTCATGCCGAGCACGCCCGAGAGCCCCGTCGCCGCCCAGGCCGCCGCAGCCGTCGGCGCGGACGGGCCGCAGGGCGGCTTCCGGGTCCGGCTGGACAACTTCGAGGGCCCGTTCGACCTGCTGCTGAGCCTGATCGCCAAGCACCGGATGGACGTCACCGAGGTGGCGCTGGCGACGGTCACCGACGAGTTCATGGCGCACATCCGGGCGATGGGGCCGGACTGGGACCTCGACGCGGCGACCGAGTTCCTGGTGGTCGCCGCCACCCTCCTCGACCTCAAGGCGGCCCGGCTGCTGCCCGCCGCCGAGGTGGAGGACGAGGAGGACCTCGCGCTGCTGGAGGCGCGCGACCTGCTCTTCGCCCGGCTGCTCCAGTACCGGGCCTACAAACGGGCGGCGGCGCTGTTCGGCGAGCGCTGGGCGGCCGAGCTGCTGCGGCAGCCCCGCAGCGTCGGCCTGGAGCCCCGGCACGCGGGACTGCTGCCCGAGGTGGTGCTCGGCATCGGCGGTGAGCGCCTCGCCGAGCTGGCCGCGCGGGCGATGGCGCCCCGGCCGAAGCCGGTCGTCTACGTCGACCACATCCACACCCCGCCGGTGAGCGTGCGCGAGCAGGCGGGGCTGGTGGCCGGGCTGCTGACCGAACTGGGCGAGGCCAGCTTCCGGCGGCTGGTCGCGGACGCGCCGGACACCATGGTGGTGGTCGCCCGCTTCCTGGCCCTGCTGGAGCTGTACCGGGAGCGGGTGCTGGCCTTCGAGCAGCCCGACGCGCTGGGCGAACTGCTGGTGCGGTGGGTGGCGGAGGCGGACCGGGGCGCGGTCGAGGTGACGGACGAGTTCGACCGGCCGGCGGGCGAGGACGCGGCACGGGCGTCGAAGGGCGAGGAGGACGGGCGATGACGGGCGGGAACGGCGGCGCGGTCGGTGGTCGGCCGGCCCGGCGGGTGCTCGGGGTGCCGGGGCGGCCGCGCGCGGAGGAGTGGCTGGAACCGGCGCCGGGGGTCCCGGCGGGGGGCCGGGGCGGGCCGGGGGAGGACGGGCCCGGTGCGGGCGTGCCGGCGCCGGTGCCGGCGCCGGTGGAGCCCGTGGCCGTGGTGGAGCGCGCGGTGGCCGCAGCGGTGGTGGAGGACGGGCCGGCCGCGCCCGCGGTGGAGGACGGCCCCGGGCTGCGGGCGGAGCTTGAGGCGATCCTGATGATCGTCGACGAGCCGGCCGGCGAGGCCCACCTGGCGTCCGTGCTGGAGCGGCCCCGTGCCGAGGTCGCGGCGGCGCTGCGCGAGCTGTCCGCCGAGTACACCGCCCAGGGGCGCGGCTTCGACCTGCGGCAGGTGGCCGGCGGCTGGCGCTTCTACAGCCGTGCGGCCTGTGCGCCGGCCGTCGACCGGTTCGTCCTGGACGGCCGGCAGGCCCGGCTGACCCAGGCGGCGCTGGAGACCCTGGCGGTGGTCGCATACCGGCAGCCGGTGTCCAGATCGCGGGTCTCGGCCGTCCGCGGTGTGAACTGTGACGGCGTGATGCGTACCCTGGTACAGCGAGGACTGGTGGAAGAGGCCGGATCCGAGCCCGAAACAGGTGCGATCCTGTATCGGACGACGAACTACTTCCTGGAACGGATGGGGCTCCGCGGCCTGGACGAGCTGCCGGAGCTCGCTCCCTTCCTGCCCGAGGTCGACGACGTGGAAGCGGAGTCCCTGGAGGGCACGATGATCGCGGAGGCGGTCGCCGCCGCTGCCGCGCAGGCCGCGGACGGCAGTGGCGAGGCCGATCGGGCCGTGCCCGATCGGTAGGGGGCGGTGAGGTCGGCCGAAACGACCGCACAGCCCAGACGGTAACGACGTACGGACACTTTGATGCGTAGCAGTGGCAACGGCAGGAACAGCAGCGGCGGCGGCAGCGGTCGCGGCGGACAGGGCGGGGGCCGGGGCGGCTCCTACGGGGGTGGCGCGGGCCGCGGCGGCTCCGGTGCGCGCGGAGGTTCGTACGGCGGCGGGTCCGGCGGCGGATCCGGCGCGGGCCGGGGCGGTTCCGCCCCGCGCGGTGGTTCGTACGGCCGTGACGACCGGCGCGACGACCGCCGTGACGACCGGCGCGACAGCCGCCGCGACGACCGCCGCGACGACCGCCGCTACCCGGACCGCCCGCTGCGGCCCGAGGAGCGCCGGTACGACCGCCCCGAGTACGGCGGCGGCCCCAACGCCACCCCGGCCCGCGGCGGCTACGCCGGCCGCCGGCCCGGCCCGGCCCCGCGGCCGCGCCGCGAGGGCCAGCCGGCCCCGGGCGACCCGCGCCGCCAGCCGCAGCGCTCGCGCGAGCTGCAGGCCCGGATCGAGGACGCCGTGCTGGCCCGGCACGACAAGCCGGCCGTGAAGCTGCCCAAGACCTTCGGCGAGCCCGAGGGCGAGCGCCTGCAGAAGGTGCTGGCCCGGGCCGGCATCGGCAGCCGGCGCGCCTGCGAGGAGCTGATCGAGCAGGGCCGCGTCGAGGTCAACGGCAAGCGGGTCACCGAGCAGGGCAAGCGGGTCGACCCGCACAAGGACGAGATCAAGGTGGACGGCCTGACCGTCGCCACCCAGTCCTACCTGTTCTTCGCGCTGAACAAGCCGGCCGGCGTGGTCTCCACCATGGAGGACCCGGACGGCCGCCAGTGCCTGGGCGACTACGTGACCAACCGGGAGACCCGGCTGTTCCACGTCGGCCGCCTGGACACCGAGACCGAGGGCATCATCCTGCTCACCAACCACGGTGAGCTGGCCCACCGCCTCACCCACCCCCGGTACGGCGTGACCAAGACCTACCTGGCCGCCATCCAGGGGCCGATCCCGCGCGACCTGGGCAAGCAGCTGGCCAAGGGCGTCGAGCTGGAGGACGGCTACGCCCGGGCCGACAGCTTCAAGGTCGTCTCGAACGTCGGCAAGAACTACCTGGTCGAGGTGACCCTCCACGAGGGCCGCAAGCACATCGTCCGCCGCATGCTGGCGGAGGCCGGCTTCCCGGTCGAGAAGCTGGTGCGCACCCACTTCGGCCCGATCGCGCTCGGCGACCAGAAGTCCGGCTGGCTGCGCCGGCTGACCAACCCCGAGGTCGGTCAGCTGATGCGCGAGGTCGGCCTGTAACGGCCGGCCGGCCGTAGCGGCCGTTCCCCGGAAGGGGGGGGCCCCCGGGGGGGGGGGGGGGGGGGGGGGGGGGGGGGGGGGGGGCGGGGGGGGGGGGGGGGGCCGGCGGGGGGGGGGGGGGGGTTGCCGGAAGAGAGGTGGGG